>JAIRNM010000057.1 GCA_031258055.1 Bifidobacteriaceae bacterium | reverse complement strand
ACATCGCGGGGCGTGGCTTTCTGTGAGAAGGATCCTTGAGCTGACCCTCCTAATTCAGCAGGTCACGCCCCATCCACGCCGCAGACACGCCGAACCCGCCCGACTTTGCGCCCGCCCTGCACAGCGGGGGCACCTCGCCGCCTGGCCGACCCCATCCTTGCGGCCTACCGAGCCTTTGCCGATTGTCTTGTCGTGAAGGAACGTTCAGGCAGGCGATAGGTCCCATCGGCCCCTACGGCGATGAAGGAGATGCTGTCCACGCCGTCCAACAACTCTGACGGTATGATGGCCGAATAACCGACATTGGAAATCGCATCGTTACCGAAGTGTTCGGCCACATCTGGGCGGCTGCTCCCGTACTTGCACTCGATAAAGACGCCGCCGGTTTTGAGATACAGTCGCTCAAGGGGAAGCCCGGCGCCTGAATCGACCGCCCACCCGCTTATCGTGTGATAGGACACATCCTCGCCGTCTATCCGAAGTGTGTCGCCCGCGGACTCTTCGCCGTCCAGCATGTCGACCACCAAGCCACCGGCATAGGGACCCTCGCCTGAGACTGTCCGTCTGACGGGAAGATCGAGGAAGGTGGGGTCAGCCACAACCAGTGGGATGTCCTGAGGCTCGGTGAGACGCGGCACAAGAAAGCGCTCCGTCGAACTGAGCACAACCGTGTCCGGCGCCACGAGTTCATCCAGCTCCAAGATGATCCTCGGAATCTTTCCTGCGTAGACGAGCCGCCCATAGTGTTCCGCCAGGAAAACAGGGAGTTTCCGCTCGGGACGCCAGAAACTATCTCCGTAGACCAACAAAGTCCCCGCTTTCGCAGGGTTATCGTAGGCGGCCAGCAGTCCCACGAAAGAGCCCAAGAGCCCTTCGACCATTTCAGAGGACTCTGCGACAAGGGGACTGTCTCCGGGCAGACGGCGACTCGTTTGGCTGATGGAGAGTCCATCGATTCGCTCAGCGGAGCTCCCGAAAAGATACTGATCACCCAGCATACGCTTTAGGTCGCCTGGCTCAACCGCGCCCTCGCCAAACACGGGAACAGCAGGACTAGGGGGTTCATCGACCAGCACGCCCGCCTCGTTCATCGCTTTGACCAAAACCTCATAGGCGGCGTACGAACCATTAGAAGTCCAGTGGGTGTCGCCCTTCCAGTAGACCTGCTGGCCCGCCATCTTAGCAGCCAATATCGCAGGCTTAGTGTTCACGACTGTGACATCAGTATGCTCCTGCAAGTATTGCTCGACTGTGTCGATGGGGCTCTGGCCAACCGTGTAATCTCCATAGAGAAATTCCGGATACACCGTCGCCTTGCTCGGCGTAAGCACCAGGACATAGTCGATGCCTTGGCTCGAGTACCAGTCGTGTATCGCCTGCTGGTTACGAGCAATCGCTTCCAGTTCCGCCTCCCCCAAGGGATACTCTCCCGTGGCCGTCTCAATGTTATTCTCCTGAGCAAAGAAATACCAACCGCCCTTCCCCAAGTACACGGCTTCCGAGGTGGACTTCCGCAGAAGGCCGACATAGACATTTGCCCTCAGGCGGATATAGTCGTCGCGCAGCCCGAGATGGTCGTTGAACCCTTCCTCGAAGACCTCCTTCGACACAGGATTCAGCGCCCCATCACCACCGTATAGTTGTGGGAATTCGGCGGGCTCGCGCCCCTCCTTGATTGAATCCCAAGGGTCGTTCCGGCCCATCAACAATCCCGGCGAAACGAGGACGGCGCAAAAGAACGCGACGAACGTCACCGCATACGTCTGCGCCAATGTGGGCTTGCGCATATCCAGAAATCCTCCCTAAAAGTTGAAATAGATGAACGGATTGTAGGTGTCGCCAACGATCGCGGAGACACTCACGAGAAAAAGTATGGCGTAGCCCGCATAATGCAGCGCGGGCCAAGCGACCGCCAAAAGCTTGCCGTGCGCTGCGCGGCGCCCAATCCTTTCCGCGAGCCAGGGCGCAATGGGGGTGCTGAAGACGATGCCAACGGCAATTGTGATGATGCTCTGATGAAACAGGTAGAGCGCCTCGGCCTGGGCGTTTGCGTCAGGACTGCCCTGCAACCCGACCAGGCTGCCAAGATAATCGACTGCCATGCCCATGGTGTCTGCCCTGAAGAAGACCCATGCCAACATAACAGCGGCCAAGGTGAGCAAGCGATAGAGCGCAGGCAAGGCCCGTAGCTTGGTCTCTTTCAGCCTTTGCGGCAGGCCGAGCAGCTTCTCGACGGTCAGCAGGGAAAAGTAGAACAGCCCCCAGAATATGAAGGTCCAGTTGGCGCCGTGCCATATCCCTGTC
Source organism: Bifidobacteriaceae bacterium (assembly GCA_031258055.1). Taxonomy (GTDB): domain Bacteria; phylum Actinomycetota; class Actinomycetes; order Actinomycetales; family WQXJ01; genus JAIRTF01. The sequence goes on along the minus strand of JAIRNM010000057.1, from coordinate 4,403 downwards.
AGCGTCCAGACGACAAACAGGTTGAAGACCAGGCGAAGCTTGCTGGAGACCCGTGATCCCCCGAGGGGAAAGTACACGTAATCGCGAAACCAGCTGCTCAGCGAGATATGCCACCGCCGCCAGAAGTCTGTGATGCTCCTCGCCACATAGGGGTAGTTGAAGTTTTCGGGGAAGCGGAACCCGAACATCTTGCCGAGCCCGATGGCCATATCCGAATAGCCGGAGAAATCGAAGAATATCTGCAGGGTGTAGGCCACAATGCCCAACCAGACGAGAAGCTGTGGAACGCCCCCACCCTCGGCCACTTTGAACGACTCGAAGGCTGCATCAGCGACAGGAGCGACGTTGTTGGCAATGAGCACTTTCTTGGCCAAGCCGCGGATGAAACGCTGGGCGCCCGCGGCAAATTCTTCCAAATCAAATCTGCGTTCGACGAGCTGTGCGGCGATGGCGCCGTAACGGACGATGGGCCCCGCAATGAGTTGGGGAAACATGGCGATGTAGAGCGCGACGTTCAAGGGATTCTTCTGAACGGGCTCGCTTTCTCGATACACGTCGATGACATAAGACATGGCCTGGAAAGTGAAGAAGGATATGCCGATGGGCAAGACAATGGCGGTCAGCGGTATGTTCGCCCCAAAGAAGCGGTCAAGGTTGGCGACGGTGAAGTTGAGATACTTGAAGACAAATAGGAGGCCTATGTTGAGGGCAATCGTCAGAACAAGGGCGGCCCTGGCTGCCGGACGCCTGTCGCGCAGACGATGGATGACCAGGCCAAGCAGCCAGTTGGCGACTATGGAGCCCATCATCACAAAGACGAAGCGCGGCTCGCCCCAGGCGTAGAAGCCCAAGGACATGACGAGTAGGAAGATGTTGCGAAGCTTGGGCCGGACCAGGTAATACCCCAGAAGGCACAAGGGCAGGAAAATGAAAAGGAATATCGTCGATGAGAAGACCACCAGCAGCCCCTTGTGATTGAATAAGAGTCTACCAATTCGCCGGACTATAGGGCCGTGATTGGTTGTGTGTTGGGCTTTGGTCGGCGCGTGTTGTTGGCGGTGGGTGGGGTTGGCGTGGATAGACCATGCTGGTGTCCTGCTTGAGCGTCCCGTCGACCGCGATGTGGTGCTCGGCCGCCACCGCGTCCATGCGCAGCCGATAGAACTGTCCGCGCTTGGCGCCGTCCTGGCCCAGTCGCTGCAGGAACGCGCAGACCGTGTTCCGCGACAGGGCGACCCCCACCCCTCTCGCGCACGGCGTAGCGCAAAGGCCCGTCCCTGCCGTTGTCCTCCACGACCGTGTTGACCGGCCGCCCCACCTTGCGCACTTCTTCTGGCACCCCCACCGGACACCCCCTCCTATAGTCCTTCCTGCATTAGGTCGGACTATATATCAAGCGCTTTCCGCGGAATTTCGGAGGAGCGGGCAGGAGAACACCGCGCCCCCAAAAGGAGCCTCGCCGCCCTGTTCGCTGCCAGAAACCACGAAAAACGCCCCAACGGACGCGACAAAACCCCCGCACGACGGCAAAAGCACGTCTTCGACGCATTCCTATAGTCCGGCACACTGGGAAACTCCTAATTGAAGCAAGCCCGTCGTTCCCCCGCGCAAACACATGACTGTAGCACAGCGGCGTGGGCAGCCGCCGCCTGCCAATTCGCGCAGGCCGCGCGGCCGTTGAGGACGCGGGGCGGTAGGCCAAGGATGGGGTCGGCCAGGCGGCGCGGTGTCCCGCTGCGGGCGGGGTCCGATCCGCCTTGAGCGCGAGCCGGGCGGTGGCGGTCAAGCCCAGCGCGGCCAGCGCCTTGGCCTGCGCGACGGCCGCCCATCCGGCGCCGGGCGGAGCGATAGCGGCCTGTTCGAGCTTGCGGGCGAGAGCGGCATCGTCGGCAGCGCTGAACGAGGCGCCTGCGGCGCCGGCCTGGAGCGCCGGAACCAGGCGCTCCCAAATCTGGTCGAACAGGGACTGCGCGGACATGGCCGCCGCGGTGATGGCGACCACAGCCTCGAGTTCGGGCATGACCAGGCAAGCTTGGCCGTAGGCGGCCCCTTACCCCCGCGGGGGTTTGGCGGTGTCAATGGCCAGGCGGGCGGCGGCGGGCGCGCTTGGCTCAGGCTGGCACCCGTTCGCGCGCCCGGCTCGCCCACGCGAGCTCGCAGTCACGGCGCGGCTCTGGTCCGCTCTGGTCGCAGAACGCAGGTCGCAGAACGCAGGTCGCAGAATGCAGGTCGCAGAACGCGGCAAGCGGTACCAGACTGGCCTGCGACCGTGCCCCCGAGGGCGCCGGGGCAGCCGACGCCTGCCTTTCCGGTCTATTCGCCTCGCAGGCCGGCGAACTGGTCGACCGCGAAGCCAGAGGAAGCCTTGGCGAAACGCCCGTCCGCAGTCCACAGGCTTGCGCAGCCGCCAAGTCTGGCCGCCGCCCAGTGGATCGCGTCGGGAGTCTTGACGTTCGCGGTCGCGCGCAGCCTCGCGGCCCGTTCGAACACCGACTGGTCCAAGGAGATCATGTGGAACCCGGCGACGGCTTGCCTGTAGGTGTCCTCAAGGTCGAAATCGTTCTCCTTGAGCGGGCCAGCGAGGCACTCCATCAAAACCAACGGGCTGACCGCGAACACCTCATCAGGCGATCCCGCCATAGAAGCGTCCGCCGCGGCGCCCCAAGGGCCTGGGTCCTCCACTAACTCGATCAAGAAGGACGAGTCGAGGTAGATCACCGGTCCCAGGCCGCCTTCTCGGCCGCGACGCGCTCCTGAAGCTCTTCGTGGGTCGCCCAGCGGCGGCGCGCCAGTCGCGCCTCCCGGACCACCGCCAGCACGGCCTTGCCATTGCCGCCCACCGAACTCTGTCGACCGCCACGCGATAGAGCCACTCTGGGACAGGTTATTGAGCCAGGCTGGGACAGGTTGTTGAGCCAGGCTGGGACATGGAATTGAGCCACCGTTGGGACAGGTGGTTGAGCCGGGCCGGGGGGTGTTGCGGGGTCGGGGCTTGGTTACGCCGCGGGGTGCGCGGCTTGCGCGGAGCTGGGCGATTTCGGGCGTTGCCGGACGCGGTAGGAGGCCGCCTCGATGTGGAGGTGGGTGGGGTGGACCGCCCCGCGAGGATCCCAGACTGGGAGCCTTGGCGGGGCGGCCTCCCCCCGAACCGTACGTGCGGCTTTCACCGCATACGGCTCTCCAACGGCGGTAACGTGCCACGGTCAGACCTCGACTCGATCAGGGCATGGCAACTAACACACACGACGAGGGTTTTCCGCCGCATGCGCGCCATGACCCTACCGGCCTCAGTGCCCAGGTCCAGGCTTCCCAGGCACCGGACCTGGTGGACTTCCACTTCGACGCGCTTGGCTCCGCACAACTCACAGGCCCGTCTGGCCAGCCGCCCGACAAGCTCTTTCGGGGGGTGGCCGGGCGGGATGTCCGGCGGATCAGCGATCCGCGCGAGCTTGTCCCCAATGAGCTGGGCTTCGCCGAACCGCGCCGTCAACGGGTGCCGTGAATCCCTCGCGCGGACGGCCTCAAAGCAGACCCGCCACCCTCTCGGGGTGAGGACTTTGGCTTTGAATCGAGCCGCCATCTTCGCCCTAGTGGAGTGGTGTTTGCCCGCCAGGGTCTTGAGCATGGACGACGCCATGACCCACCGCAGCCGGCCCAGCATGTGAATGTTGACGGCCAGCTTGTAGTAATTCACTATGCCCCGGTATTTCGCGCCGTACCATTCCACGATGGAGTAGTCATCGTGGTTGTGCAGCATCGCGATCTTCCGGGGTTTCCCGCCTTGGAGGAAGTCGGCGGCTTTGGCCTTTGCGACATCGCGGGGGACTTTGAGCAGTACCGCTCCGTTGATTACCCGCCGCGAACGGCGGCGGACGGTCTGGTCGTGGCCGACCGCGATGTCGTATCCCAAGTACCTGGCCGCACCCGTGCGGGCGTGGGTTATCAGGGTCTTGGCCGGGGACAGCTCAAGCTTGAGGACATCGCGTAGGAACACGGCGATCTCGTCCTTGACCTGCTCGGCTTCCCGTTTTGGGCCAACAAACCCGAGGATGTGGTCATCGGCGTACCTTGAATACCGCAACCTGCGGTAGCCAGGGTCCGCCGGTTCGACGCTCGGCATCAGGCGCAGTGCTGACCGGTGCCTTTTCGCGCCGCCCCAGTCCTTCGCCTGTTCCGCTCGGCGCTGCGCCGACCGTTCGCGCTGATAAGCGCGGCTAGGGGCGCGTTTCCTTCCCCGGGTGTGCCGTGGTATCAGCTCGTCTTCGACGAACTGATCGAGCTTGTCTAAACCTGAATCCACCGATCCGGCCTGTGTAGCGGGCTGCGGGTGTTGCGGCGGGGGCGGCGGGGTGCTGGCGGGGAGCGGGAGCGCCCCGGGCGCCCGTCCGGGGCGGCGCCGGCTG
>JAIRNM010000037.1 GCA_031258055.1 Bifidobacteriaceae bacterium | reverse complement strand
GGCGAACTCGCTGGCGTGCCGAGCGGCGGCACACTAGAGGGACCTTCCGCCTTGGTGTAATTGGCAGCACACGGGTTTTTGGTGCCCTGAGTCCAGGTTCGAGTCCTGGGGGCGGAGCTGGGACGGTTCGCCTACGACATATTCGGCCCTTGCACCTGACATAGTGTGAGGGTGTTGGATGGAGGCATGGAACACCAGCAGGAGGGACTGCTGCGGATCGGCCTGTTCTCCCGGTTGACAGCGATCAGTGTGCGTATGTTGCGCCACTACCAGGAGCAGCGTGTCCTTGAGCCCGCCGCGATTGATCCGTTCACGGGCCATCGCTTCTATGCTCCGGATCAGTTGACGCGGGCCCACTGGATCGTGCGACTGCGCGATGCGGGCCTGCCGGTTAGCGAGATCGGTGAGGTCATGGCGAACCGCGGTGATCCTGAGCGCCTGCGGGCAATCATGTCCGGCCACGGCGAGCGTCTAGCTGGTGAGCGCGCACGCCTGAACGACATGAGCGCGGCGTTCGACCGCATAAGTGCCTACCTGCGGGAGTCCACCATGGATATCAATGTCCGCCAGATCCAGATGCCTGCGATGACTGTGGCCGCGCGTCGCCGCGTCCTCCCGTCCTACAACGATGAGGGCGATCTCTGGCAGGAGATCAGCCAACTCATGGCGCGCAGCGGCGCGGTGTTGACCAGCCGCGACGAGTGCGTCAGTGGCGCGACCTTCCTCGATCCGGAGTACCGCGAGTCCGATGCCGACGTCGAAGTGTGGCTGCGGGTCGTCGCGCCTTTCACGCCCGTCGCGCCTCTCGAGTGCAAGGAAGTTCCGGCGCGCGATGCCGTGGTCGCCACCCTCGTTGGCAGCTACGACGGTATGCCCGAGGTCACCGCCGCCCTCGGCACCCACATTGCCGCGCACAACCTGCGCACCGGCCCCATGTTCAACATCTACCGCGTAACTCCTGCGCAGAACCCCGACCCGGCGGCGTGGGTGACAGATGTGTGTTTCCCGATTGAGGAGGCGTGATATGGCGCGACCAACCACCAGGGACGACCTGCTGTTGGCGGCATCGGACGGCTTCGCGAAGCTGACGGGCCTCATCGACCATCTTCCCGCTGGGGCGATCGAAGCCGAGTTCGCCTTCGAGGACCGCGACCGGAACGTGCGCGACGTTCTTTGGCACCTGCACACCTGGCACGGGATGGTCATTGAGTGGCACTTAGTCGGGACCGTCGAGGGAGGTGTTCCGGCGGTTCCTGGCGAGGGGTACACCTGGAAAACGCTTCCCTTGCTGAACCAGGAAGTGTGGGAGAAGGCCCAGTTGGTTCCGCTTTCGCACGCGAGAGAAGCGTTTGAGGCTTCTCACACCCAGGTCGTCAGGCTGATCGAATCGCACACTAACGACGAGCTCTTCTCGCGCGGCGTGTATCCATGGACCAAGTCGACCACGCTCGGCGCCTATTTCATCAGCGCGACTTCGAGCCACTACGACTGGGCGATGAAGAAGCTACACCAGCACAGGCGCACCTACGCGGGCACACCTTCCTGAACTGGCTAGCGCCGCAGGCGAGCATGGCCAACGCGAGTGCGTTGACGGAACCTGGGCCAGACGGCATCGGGCCTCGGAGTGGTCTGATCGGGCAGAATTGATTCCATGGCATCCCGCGCGAAACAACCAGCCCGGCCCCGGATGACAGGACGGCAGCGGCGCGAACAGTTGGTGACGGTAGCGCGCAGCGTGTTCGCTGAGAAAGGTTTTCAGCCCGCTTCGGTGGAGGAGATCGCCGCTCGCGCCGAGGTTTCTAAACCGGTCGTGTATGAGCACTTCGGCGGCAAAGAAGGCATCTACGCGGTGGTGGTGGACCGCGAAGTGGGCGACCTGTCCAACCGCTTGACGGCGGCGTTGAACACACAAGGGCACCCCAGACAAATAGTCGAGCGGACGGCGCTGGCCCTGCTCGACTACATCGAAGAAAACGAGGACGGCTTTAGGATTCTGGTCCGCGATTCGCCGGTGGCGCAGGCAAACGGGCCTTTTTCATCAATGCTCGGAGACGCCGCCAAGACCGTCGAGGGGTTGTTGGCGACCGAATTCGAGACCCATAACCTAGACCCGGCCACGGCCGCGCTCTACGCCCAGATGCTGGTCGGCATGACCGCTTTCACCGGCCAATGGTGGCTGGAGTCGAAGGAACCAGACAAAGCCGCAGTGGCGGCCCACCTAACCAACCTTGCCTGGAACGGGCTGCGGGGCATGGAGCGGGCGCCGCGTCTGAACACTAACCTCGACGTCAAGTGATCCTGGGCTATCGTTGGCGGTATGAAGAATCCGCCCCGTGCTCAGATTGATGCCACCAGCCAGATTGTCGCCGCTTGGGGCCGCGAACGGCCCGATCTGGATGCTTCCTCGCTGGAGATTTTCAGCCGCGTGACACGCTTGGCTAAGTACCTCGATCAGGTTCGCCGCGACGCCTTCGCGCTTCATGGCCTTCAGGGCTGGGAGTTTGATGTTCTGGCTGAACTGCGCCGTTCCGGCGCGCCTTACGAGTTGACACCGGGCCAGATGTCCGCTGCCATCCTGCTGTCGACTGGCGCTATGACCAACCGGCTCAACCGGATCGAAGCGGCGGGATTGATCGAGCGCCACGAAGACCCGTCCGATGGGCGGGTGGTGCGGGTGCGCCTAACCGAAGCGGGACGCCAGCGGGTCGATGCCGCCCTTGCCGACCTGCTTGAACGCCAGTCGCGGCTGTTGGAACCAATTCCGCCCGCTGGCCGGGAGCGGGTAGCGGCCGCCCTGGCTAAGCTGCTGGCTCCGTTCGAGCGAGCCGCCGTCAGCCGGGGCGGTGGCGGGTCGAGTGAGCGGCATCGCCCGTAATGCTCCAATTTGAGGATCAGTCGTGACCGGTCGGGCGGCCGACGAGTCCCTGGCCGGACAGGCGGATGGGACGGCCAATGGTCCGACCGATGGGCCCACGGATGGGCCGGGCGGCGAGGCCAGCGGCGGGACCACCAGGGAGACAAAGCGCAAGGCGATCCGGCAGGCCGTATCGGTTTCGGTGGCGACGGGGCTGTACGGCATCTCGTTCGGGGCGCTCGCCGTCGCCGCCGGGCTGAGCGTTTGGCAGGCACAAGTGCTGTCAATGGTCATGTTCACCGGCGGATCGCAGTTCGCTCTAGTGGGAGTCCTAATGGCGGGCGGGGGCGGGCTCGCGGCCGTGGCACCGGCCGCCATGTTGGGCGCGCGGAACTTCCTGTACGCCGTCCAGTTAGGACCGCTCTTGGGGTTGCGGGGCTGGCGGCGGCTGCTCGGCGCCCAGTTGACGATTGACGAATCGGCGGCGGTAAGCCTGGCCCAGTTCGACCGGACCGCCCAGCGAGCCGGTTTTTGGTGGACTGGCGCCGGTGTTTGGATCTGCTGGAATGCCTTGACCCTGGTGGGGGCGTTGGCAGGGTCGGTCATGGCTGATCCGAAGGATTGGGGGCTCGATGCCGCCGCCGCAGCCGCCTTCCTCGGCTTGCTCTGGCCGCGTTTAGCGCCGCGCCGAACTCAGGCGACGGCGGCTCTCGCCGCCGTGATCGCACTGGTCAGCACACCGTTCCTGGTCCCTGGTCTACCGGTGCTGCTGGCCGCTTTGGCGGCCTTGGTAGTTGGCCTGCTCCCGGCCGCTGGGTCGCATGGGAAGGCTGAACCGGTTGGGGCCACTGAACCGGCTGGGGCGACTGAGCCGGCTGGGGACAAGGAAGGCGCGGGCGGCCAACTTCCGAGCGGAGAGGATGGCGACGGGTGAGCAACGCGGCGATCTGGGGGACGGTGCTGGCCGGATCTGGCGTCTGTCTTGTTTTGAAGCTGGTCGGGGCCTATGTGCCCCAATCCTGGCTGGGCGGCGAGCGGACCGGCCGAGTCATGGGCTTGGTAACGGTGTCTTTGCTGGCGGCGCTCCTAGTTGTCCAAGCGGTTGGTAACGGTCAAGGTTTGACCGCTGACTCTCGGTTGATCGCGGTCGCGGTGGCTGGACTGGCACTTTGGCTACGGGCGCCATTCATCGTGGTCGTTATCATCGCCGCCGCTGTCGCGGCTGGCCTGCGGGCCCTGGGGTTCCCCTGATGGGGGCGGGGCGTTAGCCGCCGGTATGGCGCGATCCATGCCGAATCCCTTGGCGGCGGCCACTGTTGGCAGGACTCCGCTTGAGTGCGGTCCAATCCATTTACCTACAACACGCGCTCCATGAGGTGTGTGCCGCAGGGGCTTCGTCGCCATGACCCGCAGTTTCTCTGACCCGGTCAGTTAATAGCGCCGCTGGTTCGGCGGTTGAGTTCGCGGAGGTATTCGTTGGTTTGTTCTTCGATTACCAGCACTAGCGGATTGTATTTGGCCCAGGTCGCGTCGTCGCATTCGGTGGCAGAACCATCCTGGCAGGGCACGTCAAAACCGATCAGAGCCTCAGTGCCCTTCATCTCCTCGTACTCCTCCTCGCTCAAGCCGGGATCCTTGGCGAGGCGTAGGTCCCCATCCATCCTCGCCGCCCTATCGAAAGTGGGACACTCGTCCAGTAACGCCCTCAACTCAATCTCTGTGACAGAGGCCGGTAATACAGCAGTCGGCTCAGTGGTCCAGTCGTCAGCGACTGGCGCTTGCGGGTCCTTCGTGGTGGGGAAGCCATGGGAACGGGCGCACTCGGCCCAGGCGGCCCCGGCTTGAGCGATGCGTTGCTTATCGACCAGTTCTTCATTCGGGTCGTTGGCATAAACCGGCGTCACATAGCCCGTGTCCTCCGCGCAGCGTATCCATGTCTCTGTCAAATCCCGCTCACCGACAAACAGCTTGCTACCGGACGACGGTCCATCATTTGGGTTCGCGGTGTCTCTGGCCGCGGCCATCGCTTCGAATTGGCCCACGATTGAAGCGAGCGCCGTCTCCGATATCCCTTCAGTGCCGCCCATTGCGCAACCTTCGTCATCGCAAAGCCGCCAGGGGCCGACCTGGTCGGCGGGCCATACTTCGGCCTGGTTTTCGGCATCGTCGAAATCCTTCAGGCGAGCGTCAACCGACTGGTCAGCCAAACAATCCACCATCGCCTCCGCTGTTCGATGCTGCTCGCCGTCAGTCGCCGCATCGGCCGAAGCGGCGCTCGCGGCCCCGCTGTCCGCTATTGATGCGACATTTCCCTCACCTGGCGCACAGCCGCCAGCTAC
>JAIRNM010000434.1 GCA_031258055.1 Bifidobacteriaceae bacterium | reverse complement strand
CAGAGTATTCCGAAACGGCCCGTGAGACGATGACCCCGGAGATTCTTCTGGCGGTGGATATCGACGGAACCTTGCTGACCTGGGCGGGCGAGCTATTCGAATCGGCGGAACGTGCGGTGCTGCGTGCGGCGGCATCGCCCACTATTGAACTGGTAATAGCGACCGGCCGCTCGGCTCATTCCACGCTGGGCGTTTGCCGCCAGTTGGGGCTTGACCGTGGGCTAGCCGTTTGCGCGAACGGATCAGTCACTTTGCGCCTGGACCCGGAGTTGCCGGACGGCTGGGAAGTGATCAGTGCCTTCACCTTCGACCCCACTGAAGCGGTGACCGCGATCCGCCGCCACCTGCCGGGAGCCCGACTGGCGGCGGAGGAACTGGGGCGCGGTTTCCTGGTGACGGCGCCCTTCCCGCCCGGCGAACTGGACGGCGAAGTTCGTCTGGTCAGCGATGAAGAACTGACGGCCGAGCCGGTGACGCGCTTGATTCTGCGCGAAACCGATCTGTCCTACGACGAACTGCGAATGGTGGTGGAGGAAACCCACCTGCCCGATGTGACCTACGCGGTCGGCTGGACCGGCTGGGTGGACCTCAACCCCCCCGGCGTCTCTAAAGCCTCCGCTTTGGAAGTGATCCGACGTGACCTGGGCATTGACCCGGCCTCTACGGTCGCTATCGGCGATGGCGGCAACGACATCACCATGCTGCGCTGGGCCGGGCGAGGTGTGGCGATGGGCGGATCACGCTGGGACGTGGTAGCAGCCGCCGACGAAGAAACCGGCCCGATCGAAGCCGACGGCCTAGCCCAAGTAATCAACTCGCTCTTCTAGCACGTATAGCGAAGAGCGGAGATCCCCCGACCACCCTTCGCTCTTCGCGCGATGACGGAAGGACGCTACGCGCGGGCTGGGGCGAAGCCCGGTTAGGATGCATTAAACAAACCGAACAAAGGGGGACTCACCAATGCGGCTGGCGACATTGAGAACCGGCGCAAACGGTAGGACAACGACCGCCGCCCGGATCGAAGGCGACCGAGCTATTTTGCTGGACGAATTCGAAGACGTGGCGGCTGTGTTCGCGGCTCAGGCAAAAGATGGCGGGGTGATGGAGCGGGTCGCCAGCGCTGGCGGAGAAATCCGCGACTTGAGCACGGCCCGCTTCGCTCCGGTCGTGACAGCGCCGGGGAAAATCTTTTGTATCGGCATGAACTATCGGGCCCACATCAAGGAAATGGGCCGGACCGGCTACGCGCATCCGGCTCTGTTCGCCAAATGCAAGGAAGCGCTGATCGGGGCTGGTGAATCAATCTTGCTTCCGCCCGAATCGGAGAGCGTCGATTGGGAAGGCGAACTGGTTGTAATAGTCGGCAAACGTCTGAGGCGGGCTGATTTGGTCGATGCGTTGGACGGCATCGGCGGCTACACATTGATGTGCGACACGTCGATGCGGGATTGGCAGTACCGCACCTCGCAGTGGCTCCAGGGCAAAACGTGGGAGCATTCCACGCCGCTCGGCCCTTGGCTGGCAACCCCGGATGAACTGGCGGCCGATGCCGAATTGGTCACCCGCGTAGACGGTGAAGAAATGCAACGCGGGCGCGTGTCCGATCTGGTGATTTCGCCTCACGCCCTGGTTTCCTATATTTCGACGTTCGTCACTTTGGAGCCGGGTGACGTGATCGCGACTGGCACGCCGGGCGGTGTTGGACACGCGCGAACACCACCGATCTACCTAAAACACGGTCAAAATGTGGAGATCAGCGTCAGCGGAATAGGTTCGTTGCGCGCAAACGTCGAACACGAGGGCGCTTCTACGCCATGATTGGCTGATGGCTTTTATCGACTCGGATCGCAAGGGCAGCGCCGCTGTCCTTGACCCGGGTTTGCCAGTAGAGGAATTGGCCACTATCGCAGCGGAGCAACCCGGCCTTCAGGTTCGCGTTGCTTGGCACCCCAACGTGGATCAGACGTTGCTGACCTGGCTGCGCGACCAAGGTCAGCCAGCCGCCGCGCGGGTGGCGCGGGTCCGCCTGGCAGCGCGCACAGTAGCCCCTCCCCCGGCCCCCTCCTCCCAACCCCCTGTGCCAGTTCCCGATGCCGCCGTCCCGCCCCCCACGCCCACTCCCGCTGGCTCCCCGGCGGCCCAGCCCGAAGCTGAAGCGAGCCAGGCGCCGACGGCGCTGGCCGCACCCGAGCCAGTCGACACCGCTTCGACCGAGGCGAAGTCCGTTGAAACTGAGCCGACCCAGGCTGGACGGCATCAAAAGACGGCAGCTCCACAGGCACCGGCTCAGGCCGAGCCAATCGTGGCCAGCGGCGACGAGCCTCCAGCTACGATCCGGTCGATTCTCAGCGACGTGCCCTTGCCCCGCCGCGATCAGGGCGGCGCCGCTAAGCGGGCGGACAGGCCCCCGCTGCGCATTCCGCGCGGCACAAAGCGGCCAGCCGTCCCGGAGCCCGAGCCGACTCAGCCGCCCATCCAGTCGGTACCGAGCGAACCAACTAAACCAACAACTCGTTCAGAGCCCAATACTCCCACCTTGCCCCGACCGGTCGTGCGCCCTGGGACGCGGGCAGAGGCGGCGCGGAGGCGCGACTTGGACCTAGTCCTGGGCGAACCGCGGACGCCTTGGCCGCCGCGATCATTGGTTGATTCGCCGCGCTCGCCCGCTTCTAGCGCCACCAAAGCCAGTCCTGCCTTCCGCCCCCCGCCCCGTCCCAGCGCCAGTAAAGCCCAGCCTGCTGGATCGGTGAGGCCGTTAAGGCGGGGAGCGATGACGGCATCGGACACCGGCGAAGGAGCGGCGGCGCCGAAGTTCGGGCCCCTGCTGATGACTATCCTGATTCTGGCGGTGCTGCTCCTGGTTAGCTGTGTGGTTGTGGGAGCGCTCATGGTTGGCGGCGTCCTTGAAACCGCGACCGGCCCAGTTAGCGGGGCTGCCGCCACCTTCTTGACAAGCGGTTAGGGCACCGCCTGGATCAGGTCGGGGCCGTTGTTGCGAACCGATCCAACGGCGGGGCCAACCCGGCGCGGTATCAGCACCGGCTCCGGTCGGCTACCGGGCGCGGTCGACCGGCGCGGTCTCAAGGATCACCCCCAGCGCGTCGCTCACTTGTGCAAGCGTCGCCGCGTCCAAAGCGCCCAGCCTTTTGAGTAGCCGCCCCGACGCCAAGGCGCGCACCGCACCGCAAACGGCCGTGCTGGCACGTTTCACACCCGCGCTTACGGGGACTTCGGGCCGCAGCGCCGAGGGGGCCAACGACGCCGAAATTGGCACAATGGCAACCAGATCACGCGGGCGCCCGGTGTTCAAGACAGTGCTCGACACGATCACAGCGGGGCGGTTCTTGGCCGGTTCCCCCGGGCGTCCAGCTCCCAAGGAAACCAGCCAGACCTCGCCCCGAACGTACTCAGTCAAGGCCGTCGCC
>JAIRNM010000424.1 GCA_031258055.1 Bifidobacteriaceae bacterium | reverse complement strand
CGCTGGCAGCGCTGGCGGTCTTGATCTGGACGGTTGCGCCCTTTGTCCGGTGGGCTTGCCGCACCGACACGCTCACCAACTATCGGCTGATCTCACGTGAGGGCGTGTTCAAACGCACTGGCCGCGACATTCCGATGGATCGCGTTCACGCTGTCTCCTACCAGCAGACATTCATCGAGCGGCTACTCGGCGCGGGCACCCTCCATGTCCAAACCGCCGCCCAAAGCTCGGATGTGGCCCTAGACGACGTCGCCCACGTCAAGCGGCGTCAACTTCAGATCAACGAGCAGCTCCTGAACCGCGATTTCGATGCCGTCGAACCGGATTCAGCCGCTGGGCGCCAAGCCGAAAAGGCATCCGCCCGCTTCACCGAGCCAACCGACGCCGACGGCACCGAGGACGAACCCACCTAACCCAGGTTCGGTAAACGCACTGGCGTTCACCCGGCCGTCCAGGTCGCGCGGAGGGGTTATGCTTTCCTTAATGGCCCCGGTGGACCGCTGGCCCTGGTGACAGGGTTACGTTACCGGGGCCTTGACTTACCTGGAGAACCCGTATGCCAGCGCGAGCCGCGCCAGCGCCCGTAGTCATGCGAAGCCGTTGTAGATGCTGCCTCCATCGACAAGAGCGCCATCAGCCGCTCCCATCAGTTCGCCGAATGGTAGATTGAGCGCCCAAGCCAACGCCCACCATGAATCGACTCGTCCGTTGCTGATACGTCCACGACCGTTGAGCAGGTCTAGGACAGCAGTGCGCGACAGACCACTTCTCATCACGATGTCTTGAATGGAAAGCCCTTGACCAGCCTTGGCCCGCTTGGCCCTGATCCGCAGCCGATTGGCATCAAACGGCGGCGGTGGGTCCATGCCGTGAGGAGCCGTCGAGGATTCACCTTGGTACGCATTTGACACCCAACCAACTTGACGTGCTACGCTACTAGAGCGGAGTACGCAAATGCGGACTTTGACCCCAACCCGATGGAAGAACGGCGCAATGAGGCGACCTCAACGCGCGGAGCGCTCTGGGACTTCAGCGGCGGCCTGTATCGACGCGCGCCGCCGCCGTGGAGGCGCGCCGCTCAATGCTGGATGTTTGAACGCGGGCTTTCCCCCGTCGGTCTTTGCCCGCAATCGCTTTCAATTACCAAAGCGGTGCGGGAGTCGTTTGCCGGGGTTCCGCCTCGGCGCCGAAGCGCAGGGCCGCTTAGGGCGCCGTGTCAGGTGATGCGTGTTGTATAGGTGAATCACTCGCCGCCGAGCATCCTCGCCTGAAGCCAGAAGTGCATGCGAGCGGCGCAACCTCGAATCGAAAGGATCTCCAGATGGAAGAATTCATGGCAACGACCACCGACCGCAGAGGTTTCCTAAAAGGAGCGGCAATCGTCGGCGGCACCGCCGCCGTCGCCGGAATTGCGGCGTGCAGCCCGGACTCACCCCGAACCGAAGGGTCCGCCGCGCCGGGTGGCGGCTCAGGCTCTGTCGAGCCGGGAGCACTGGACTGGTTGGGCAATCCTCCCGAGATCGACGAAGCCCAAATCGAAAGAGTGGTGGAGACAGAGATCCTAGTTGTTGGCGCTGCAGCAGCCGGGAGTTTTGCCGCATATGGCGCCATCAAGGTCGGCGCAAAAGTCACCGTTATTGACAAGAATAAGACTTTCCACTACGGCGGAGCCGGCACAAGTTTCGTGAACTCCAAATTCCAGGAAGCCGCCGGCATGCCGACGTATGATCCGACAAAGGTTCTGTATGAACTCGTCAATAACACGCAATGCCGTGCCGATCCCAGCTTACTGGCACTGTGGGCCTTCCGAAGCGGTCAGATCTGCGACGATGTCATTCAAGATATTCTTGAGCCTTATGGCGTCGAAGTAACAGCGATGTCGCAAAAGCACGAGTCCAAGCAGCAAATTTCTGGCTTCAAGAGCACCGAGGTCAAATTCGGTGACCCAAATGCCGACAACTTCAGACCAGTTCTCAGCGCGGTCCATCAGTATGTGGAAGACCAGGGCGGCGAGTTCGTGTACAACATGCGGGCTCTTGTCCTGACTCAAGATGATTCTGGCCGCGTTACCGGCGTGATCGCTCAGGACAGCGGCGGCACGTTCGTTCGGTACAGCGCGACAAAGGGCGTAATCATGTGCACGGGCTCCTATGGCGGCGACCAGAACATGGTCAAGACGTTCATGTCGCCGAAAGTCCAGCCTATGCTTGAAAGCGGATTGATGTACACAGGCTTCATGGAATCAGACGAAGTACCTGATGGCACCTGGGACACCGGCGACGGCCACAAGATGATGTGCTGGCTGGGAGCGTCTATGGAGGACGCTACGCACAGCTATAACGGTTGGACAATGACGGGAATTGTCTCAGCGCCGTACCTGAACGTTGCCCAAGCTAGCGGGCGGCGTTTTCAGAACGAGGCTGTATCGTTTCTGAATCAGTTGCAGGCTATTGTCGAAACCCCCCACGAGGATGGCTACTATTACTGGCAGATACTCTCCAATGAGCCTGAGCAGATGCCATTTCTGCTGGATATACC
>JAIRNM010000419.1 GCA_031258055.1 Bifidobacteriaceae bacterium | reverse complement strand
AGCGACGGGGCATTTCGCACTAACCGGCGCGTGCGCCGGGGGTGCGCCCGGGGGACGGGCTTGGTGGCTCACGAGTGCGCCCCCACGCCCGTCCCCGTGGCTCACGTTCCCGGCTTAGTGCGGGCGTCAACGCCGGCTTCGCGCCGCTGCGCGGGCGTGATGGCCGCCGGGGCGCCAGTCAGGGGGTCCAGCCCGCCACCGGACTTGGGGAAAGCGATGACTTCGCGGATTGATTCGGCTCCGGCCAAGAGGGCCACGATCCGGTCCCAGCCCATAGCGATCCCGCCGTGGGGCGGAGCGCCGTATTGGAACGCGTCGAGCAGGAAGCCGAACTTCTCCTGCGCTTCGGCTTCCGAGATGCCCATCACCTGGAAGACCCGGCGCTGTACGTCAGCGCGGTGAATCCGGATTGAGCCGCCGCCGATCTCGTTGCCATTGCACACGATGTCATAGGCGTAGGCGAGAGCGGCGCCGGGGTCCTCCTCGAAACGGTCCACCCAATCAGGCGTGGGTGAGGTAAAGGCGTGGTGCACAGCCGTCCATTTGCCCGCACCGACGGCGACGTCGTCATCCTGACCAGCCGGTTTGAACAAGGGCGCGTCCACTACCCAAACAAACGACCATTCGCCCTCATGGACCAAACCGAGCCGCTGGGCGATCTCTGCCCGCGCCGCTGCCAACAATGCGCGAGACGGCCCAGGCACACCGGCGGCGAAGAAGACACAGTCCCCCGGCGCGGCGCCAACCGCCGCGGCCAGTCCAGCCCGCTCACTGTCAGACAGATTCTTGGCGACCGGGCCGCCCAGTTCACCCGATTCGCCCACCGTCACATAAGCCAAGCCGCGGGCGCCGCGCTGTTTAGCCCATTCCTGCCAGGCGTCGAGGGTTCGCCGCGACTGCGACGCCCCCCCTGGCATGACCAAAGCCCCCACATACGGAGCCTGAAACACCCGAAAAGGCGTCTCGGCGAAGAATGAAGCTAGTTCGACCAGTTCCAGGCCGTAACGTAAGTCGGGTTTGTCGGAGCCGAAGCGGCGCATCGCCTCCGCGTAGGTCAGCCGTTCAATCGGTCCGATCTCATAGCCGATCAGCCGCCAGATGGCGCGCAAGACCGCCTCCGCCAACTCGATCACGTCCCCTTGGTCGACGAACGACATCTCGACGTCTAGCTGGGTGAATTCAGGTTGCCGGTCGGCCCGGAAGTCCTCATCGCGGTAACAGCGCGCGATCTGGTAATACCGCTCCATGCCCGCGACCATCAGGAGTTGCTTGAATAACTGCGGCGACTGTGGCAGGGCGTACCATTTGCCCGGCGCCAGCCGGGCCGGGACCAGGAAGTCGCGCGCCCCTTCCGGGGTGGACCGCGTCAGCGTCGGTGTCTCAATTTCCACGAAACCGCGTTCGTCCAACACCTCGCGGGTGACCCGGTTGACTTCGGAACGCAGCCGCAAGGCCGCCGCTGGGCGGGACCGGCGCAGGTCCAAGTAGCGGTAGCGGAGCCGAATCTCCTCACCCACTTCAATCCGGTCGGAGATCGGGAAGGGCAGCGCCTTGGCCGGGTTGAGGACCAGCACGTCCTCAGCCACGACCTCAATAAGTCCGGTCGCTAACTCCAGATGTCGTTTCCGTCCGGCCGACGGCGAACTTGTCCACGCACCCGCAGGACGTATTCCGAGCGCAGTTCATGCGCCGTCGCCTCATCGTAGATCACCACCTGGACCACGCCGGAGGCGTCCCGCAAGTGGATGAACGCCACCCCACCGAGGTCGCGGCGCGAAGCCACCCAGCCCGCCAGCGTGACAGTTTGCCCGATTTCCTCAAGTCCCAAAGAGCCGCAGTCGGCAGTACGTAGCACGGCAGAAATCCTAGTCCGCGCTTTAGCTGTCTAAGTCCACCGGCCCCGGCGCGAAGGTGACCGCTCGGTCCGCCACTGGCGGTTCCCAGGTCTGGGCGGTGGCGTCCACCTGTTCGCCCGACCGGATGTCTTTGACTTGGTCGCCGCCGTCCATCCCGGCGCCCGGGAACCAGACGAAGGGAATACCGCGTTGGTCGGCGTACTTGATCTGTTTGCCGAACCGTGCCGCCACCGGCGCGACCTCAGCCGCGATCCCCCGCGCCCGCAGTCTTCCCGCCACCATGTCCGATGCCGTCCGCTCACCCTCATCCGCTACGGCCACCACCACCGCTGCCGGCGAAAGGCGCGAAGGTTCGAGCAGCTTTTGCGCTAGCACCCGGCTGACCAGCCGCGATACCCCGATCGACAGTCCCACGCCAGGGTAGGTCCTCGACCCTTCAGCAGCAAGCGAATCGTAACGGCCACCGGAACAAACCGAACCCAAGGATTCCTCGCCCAGCCAAACCGTCTCATAGACAGAGCCCGTGTAATAGTCCAGCCCACGGGCAATTTTTAGGTCCGCGATTAGCGAACCTGGGAGTCGGCGCGCGCCCGTTTCCAAGAGCGCTGTCAACTCCGCCAGTCCCTCATCAAGCAGCGCCGCCGCCCCGCCCTCGGTCCGGCCAGCGACCCGCCCGGCCACCGCGGCCAGGGCGGTGACTTGATCGGTTATGACGTCGGCATCGGCCCCGGAAATGGCGGCCAAGTCTAAGCAGACCTGGGCTTGATCCATGGTCAAAGACTCCGAAACAAGACCCTCAGCAACAGCGGCCGGGCCAATCTTGTCCAGTTTGTCGATCCACCGCAGCACCGCTTCGATTTGGCCTTCGGCTTCAAGGCCCAGGGAGCGGTAAATGCCCTCGGCCAGTTTGCGGTTATTGACCAAGACGCGGAAAGCGCCAATCCCCAATTCACCTAAAGCTTCAGCCATAATCAGCGGCAGCTCAACCTCGAAATGGAAAGGCAGCTCGCCCAATCCAATCACGTCCAAATCAGCCTGGACGAACTCTCGGAAACGGCCTTCCTGGGGACGTTCCCCCCGCCAAACCTTCTGAATCTGGTAACGCTTGAAGGGAAAATCCAACCAACCGGCGTGTTCAAGGACATAGCGGGCCAACGGCACGGTCAAATCAAAATGCAGGCCCAATGTCTTCGCGTCGTAACCGGTGCGATCAGCCTCCTGCAGACGGCGCAAGACATAAACCTCTTTGGAAGTTTCTCCTTTGCGCAGAAGATCGCCCAGCGGTTCGACTGCCCGCGTCTCAATCTCGCTAAAACCATGCGACTCGAAGACCCGAGCCAACTGGCTGGTGATATGGCGTTCAACCGCCCGACCGGCTGGAAGCCATTCCGGGAATCCCGACAGCGGGCGCGGACGAGCCATTTGCGAACCTTACTCTCTCTTGACAGTCATTTGGTCTGGCGCGGGGCCGCCCCCGCCGCCTCTTCCGGCGGGCGGACAAACGCCCCTCACATGTTAATGGAGACCAAGCCGCTAGACTTTTCGCGCGCGGGGTTCTGGTCCGTCCGCAGTCATTCTTATCCACGGTGAGGGAGGGTTTTTCGACCATGATGGCGAAACGCAACCTGAAACGCGAACGCGAGCGGAAGAAGGCTCTGGCCCGACAGCAACGGATGATCGCCAAGGCGAAGCGGCGGCGGCGCAATCAACTCATCGCTGGTATCACTGTGGCCGCCGTTGCTGTTGGCGGGCTCGGTTGGGTAGTGGTCGCCTCAATAATGGCCGGACGTGATTCCACCAGCGCCGAACCCACCCCCTTGGACACCGGCAATGTGCTCGCAACCGAAACGCCTGTGGTGCCCGAACTCTCGCCCCCGCCGGAGGCGCGCGCCACCTATTCAGCCCCTCCCGACCCGGCCCTGGCCGAAGGCCGCGAATGGACTGGCGTGATCACCACATCGCTCGGCAGCATTGAGTTCACCCTAGACGGCGTGAACGCCCCCCAAGCCACCGCTAACTTCATCCAGTTGGCCCGCGACGGCTATTGGGACGGATCGTCCTGCCACCGGATAACCACCGACGGCATCTATGTCCTGCAGTGTGGTTCGCTCACCTTCGACGGCACGGACAATCCCGGCTATCAGTTCGGTCCCTTGGAGAACATTCCAGCCGATGGTCTCTACCCGGCCGGGACCATGGCAATGGCCCGCGCGGAAGCCGAGGATTCTCAGGGCGGTCAATTCTTCATCACATACCAACAGAGCGCCTGGGACAACGGATACAGTGTCTTTGGACAGGTGACGTCCGGACTTGAGTTGATTGAAGGGGTCGCCGCCAATGGCACAGTCGGCGGCGGCACGGACGGCCAGCCTGCCACCACCGTAACGATCAACAGAATTGAGCTACAGTGAGCACCCCGTCTGAGAGCCCCAGCCCGGTTCCGGTCCCACAAAGGACACCAGAATCGCCAGCGGGGCACCAAGAGGACGCCACCGGCGGCGCCGTTTCTAACCCGCTGGCCGATGCCGTCTCCCCCCCTCCAACCACCGACCAGCCGTCTTCGCCCGCGCCAGAGCGCCCCGAGCCGCCCGCTCCCGAACTCGCCGCACCCGCGCCAGCCGCTCCCGCACCTTCCGTGCCCGAAACAACGGCACCAGAGCCAGCGCCCGCCGCACCCGCGCCAGCCGCTCCCGCACCGGCCGTGCCCGAAACAACGGCATCAGAGCCAGCGCCAGCGGCCTCCGGGCCGACACCACCCGAACCGGTGGTCGCACCTGAACCGACGCCCGCTGCGCCCGAACCGCCAGCGCCCGCGCCAACGGCCACCGTAACTGAAACGGGAGAGGCGATGACGGCATCGGGCACTGGGGCCGCGCCAGCTACACCCACGCCGCGCCCGCCGGTACCCAAACCGGGACCGCACGCCATCCCCCGGCCGGGACCGCTAGCGGGCGTCAAGCCTGGCCCCCTCGCCGCCCGGCCAGCCGCGCCGACGGTGCCATCCCACGCCGACGAGGACATCGTCAAAGCCAGCCAATGGGGCCGAGTGGACCCAGACGGCACCGTCTTCGTCCGCGAAGGCAAGACCGAACGCGCCGTCGGGCAGTTCCCGGGCGTGCCCGCAGCCGAGGCCCTGGCCCTCTACGCCAGGCGCTTCCTGGACTTAGAAGCGCAGGTCAAGCTATTCGAGGCGCGGGTCGAACAGTTGACCCAAAAAGACATCGACCAAACCTTGTCCACCCTCAAGCAGTCGCTGGCCGAACCAGCGGCCGTCGGCGACCTGGAAGGACTGCGCGCGCGCTACCGCGAGGCCAAGGCGCACGCCGTCGAGGTCCGGCGCCGCATTGAGAGCGAACGTGCCGCTCTGAAGGCGCAAGCCCTGGCCGACCGAATCGCCTTGATCGAGCGGGCCGAGGCGATCGGGGAACTCCAGCCCGAACAGACCAACTGGAAGAAGGCCTCGACCGATCTGCGCGAAATCCTGGACGCCTGGCGCGAAGCGCAGCGGACTGGGCCGAAAATTGACCGCGCGACCGAGGACGAACTCTGGCAGCGTTTCTCCCACGCCCGCACCAGTTTTGACCGCAAGCGGCGGGCCTTCTTCGCCGAACTGGATAAACGCCAAGGCGCCACAAAGATCATCAAAGAGAAGATAGTCGAAGAAGCGGAAAAGCTGGCGACCTCGCAGGATTGGGGGGCTACTGGCCGCGAATTCAGAAACCTGATGGACCGCTGGCGCGAGGCCGGCCGTCTTACCAGGCGTGAAGATGATGCCCTTTGGGTGCGTTTTCGAGCCGCTCAGGACCAGTTCTTCAAAGCCCGCGATGCTCAGCACGCCGTCCACGACGCTGAGCGCGACGCCAACTTGCGGGCCAAGCTAGAGATTGTCGAGGAAGCCGAGACGCTGGTGCCAGTCCGCGACGTCAAGGCCGCCAAAGCCAAGCTGCGCGAGTTGGAGGAACGCTGGGACAAGATTGGCCATGTGCCGCGCCGCGAAGAGGATCGGGTCGAAGGACGAATGAAGGCAGTGGCCGATGCCGTCCGGTCAGAAGAAGACCGCACTTGGCGCAAGACCAACCCGGAGACGCTGGCCCGCATGGCCTCAATGACCAGCCAGCTTGAAGCGGTCATCGCTGGCCTGGAACGCAAGCTGGTCAAAGTCGAGGAAGCGGGCGACGAAGCATCAATCGCCGCCCTCAAAGAAGACATCAAAGGCCGCCGCCAAATGCTAGATTCACTGCGCCAATCGGCCGAACGCGGCTGGGAGTGACGCTACTAACGCCAAGTGGTAGGAGTCAGGGCCTGGCTCAGGCGTGGTTGTGGCCAGAGCCGGTGATCCGGTAAGCGTCAAAGACGCCATCGACCCGGCGGATCGCCGCTAGCACGGCATCGAGATGGGAAGTGTCTGCCAACTCGAATACGAAACGGTTGATGGCGACCCTGTCTTTGGTCGTTGAGACTTCCGCCGACAAGATATTGACGTGCGCTTCCGACAGTGCTCTAGTCACGTCCGAGAGCAGATGGTGGCGGTCAAGCGCTTCCACCTGGATTTGCACCAGATATGACCCCTGAACGTGGTCGCGCCACTCGACATCGACCATCCGTTCCGGCATATTCTGGGCCGCCGCCTCGACGTTGTTGCAGTCCGCGCGGTGCACCGACACGCCCGAACCGCGCGTCACGAACCCAACAATCTTGTCCCCCGGCACCGGCGTGCAGCAGCGGGCCAACTTCACCCAGACATCATCCGAGCCGTGCACCACCACGCCCGGATCGCCGCTGGCGCCAGCCTGGCTGAGGCGGGGCGAAACCCCTGGCCGGGTCAACTCAACGATGTCCTCTTCGTTGCCGGCCTCCCCGCCCAGAGAGGCGACCAGCTTTTCGACCATCGAATGAGCCGAATAGCGTCCTTGGCCCACCGCCGCGTAGAGGGCCGACACGTCTTGGAAGCGGAGTTCATTCGAGAGCGCCAGCAACGCCTCGTGCGACATCATCCGCTGAATCGGCAGGTTCTGCTTGCGCATCTCCTTGGCAATCTGGTCTTTGCCGCGCTCGACCGCCTCTTCCCGGCGCTCCTTAGTGAACCACTGCCTGATCTTGTTGCGCGCCCTTGGTGACTTGACAAATACCAGCCAATCCCGCGACGGTCCTTGGTCCGGCGCCTTAGAGGTGAAAATCTCCACCACGTCGCCGGTCTGAAGTTCGGTGTCTAATGCCACCAGCCTCGAATTGACGCGGGCGCCCACAGTTCTGTGTCCGACCTCTGTGTGGACAACGTAAGCGAAGTCAACCGGCGTGGACCCGGAAGGCAGGGCCAGCACATCTCCTTTGGGGGTGAAGACATAGACCTCGGCTCGGCCTATCTCGTAGCGCAGTGAATCGAGGAATTCCCCGGGGTCCTGGGTTTCGCGCTGCCAATCAACCAATTGGCGCAGCCAACCCATTTCCGTGGTGTCGCCGCTGACTGATCTAGAACCCTCTTTGTATTTCCAGTGCGCGGCCACTCCGTATTCGCTGCGCCGGTGCATATCATGGGTTCGGATTTGGATTTCGACCGGTTTTCCTGATGGCCCAATCACGGTAGTGTGGAGCGATTGATACATATTGAACTTTGGTCTGGCTATGTAATCCTTGAACCGGCCCGGCACCGGATTCCAACGCGCGTGCACCGCGCCCAAAGCGGCGTAACAGTCGCGCACCGTATCCACCAGAATTCGCACTCCAACCAGGTCGTAAATATCCGCCAAATCGCGCCCGCGCACAATCATCTTCTGGTAGATCGAGTAGTAGTGCTTTGGCCTGCCCGTCACCACGCCTTTCACTCGGTTAGTCTTCAGGTCGGCTTTGACCTGCTCCGCCACCACCCTCAGGTACTCGTCCCGGGCCGGCGCCCGCTCCGCCACTACTCTGACCACTTCCTCGTACACGCGCGGGTGCAAAGTGGCGAAAGACAGGTCCTCCAACTCCCACTTGATCGTGTTCATGCCCAACCGATGCGCCAGCGGCGCGTATATTTCAAGGGTCTCGCGCGCTTTGCTCTCCGCCGCTGCCGCCGAAACATATTTCCAGGTCCGGGCGTTATGAAGGCGGTCGGCTAGTTTTATCAACAAGACCCTAATATCTTTAGCGGTCGCGACAACCATCTTGCGGACCGTTTCTGACTGGGCGGCCTCACCGTAGACCACTTTGTCTAGTTTGGTCACCCCATCCACCAGCAAGGCGATTTCTTCGCTGAATTCTTCTTTCAGTTCTTCTAGGGAATACGGCGTGTCCTCGACTGTGTCATGCAATAACGCGGCCGCCAACGTCGAAGGCGTCATCCCTAATTCCGCCAGAATTGTCGCCACCGCCACTGGGTGAGTGATATAGGGCTCGCCATTCTTGCGCGCCTGGCCTTCGTGGACTCTTTCCGCAACGGCGTAGGCTCGTTCAACGATTTCTGTCGAAGCTTTCGGGTGCGATGCCCGAAGCGCCGCGAGCACCGGTTCAAGGGCAGACGGAGCGGTTGAATGCGGCCTGAATCCCGGCAGCCACGACAACGGACCGGTGTGAACGCCCGGCTCCGCTTGCGTCTTGGTGGTGACTGTCTCCGACATACCCTAATTCTAGAGCCGCCCGGCTCCGAGCCCCCGGCTTTCAGCCGTCAGCGCACTTCCTCCCGCCTGCTAGCACCCGCCGCGGTCATCCCGCAGCGCCAAATGGCCCGGGAGCGATGGCCTTAGACCATGCCGTACACCCCGACCCGACCCCATCGGCGGCAAGTGTTTGCGTGGCGTCCTATTTCAGGTCTATGGCTCGTAGTTGAAGTAGATGAGGACCACGCCAATCAAGAAGATGATCAGGCCGATCGCTGCCAGCGGCAATGTGCCGCCGTCCCACGGCTTGCGGTTGGCTATCGCCCGCACCCTGAACATGATCCCGGCGACGGCTAGGAACAAGACACCCACGCCGAACACGACCAGTGACACCTTCAGACCTATATCCTCCACACTCTCACCTTCTCCAGATTCTCGTTTAGCGGCCCCCGACTATAGCAACGCCGACAAATGCCGCGACCGAGTGAGCCACGGAACTAGACGGTCCAGAGGCAGTCGATGTCGCGGCCGGGGAGTTTGGCCCGGCCACCCATGAAGCCTAATTCGATCAAGAAGCTCATGCCGATGACTTTCGCACCAGCGCGTTCCAGCAGGTCGGCGGCGGCGGCGGCGGTGCCGCCGGTGGCCAGGACGTCATCCATGATGACCACGCGGGTGCCCGGATGGATCGCGTCTTCGTGCATCTCCAAAGAGGCTTCGCCGTATTCCAGCGCGTAGGATTCGCGCAGAGTGACACCCGGCAGTTTGCCGGGCTTGCGCAGCGGCACGAAGCCCAGTCCAGCCTGGAAAGCGGCCGGCGCGGCCAGGATGAAACCGCGCGCCTCGATTCCCACCACTAGTTCGCAGCCAACCCGCTCCAAGAAATCCGACAGGTACTCAACCACCTGGCCAAAGGAGTAGGAGTCGGCCAGGAGGGGCGTGATGTCTTTGAACATAACGCCGGGCTTGGGGAAATCGGGGATGTCGCGGCAATGCGATTGGACCAGTTCACGGATCTTGTCGGGCGAACTCATCGGCTATATCACCTTCCTGAACGCGGTTGGCGGCGGGGTTGAGCGCGTTGGCCTAAGTGTTCGCCGGCCTTCATGGCACCGATCCCGGACAGCGCCGACATGCCCAGGCCGAGGTCCTCACCGGCGGCAATGGCCGCCGCCCGTTTGGCTAGGACCCGCTCCGTGTGCGACCGAATCGAGGGCTGGCGGTTACGCAGCGCCACCTCTAACGGAGTGGCCAGGAAGATCGACGAATAGGTTCCGGCTGCCATACCCACAAACAAGGCGAGCGAGATGTCTTGCAACGATGACGGCCCCAGCAGCGCCCAACCGATGAACAAAATAGCGGCGACCGGCAGCAACGCCACCACCGAAGTGTTGATTGAGCGGACCATAGTCTGGTTCACTGCCAGGTTGGCCGCCTCGCCGTAGGTGTACTGGGTCTGATCCAAGACGCCCTGAGTGTTCTCACGCACTTTGTCGAAGATGACCACCGTGTCATACATCGAGTAGCCGAGCACCGTCAGGAACCCGATCAGCGTGGCCGGTGTT
>JAIRNM010000392.1 GCA_031258055.1 Bifidobacteriaceae bacterium | reverse complement strand
CATGCACGTCCGCTACCAGTCGCAGACGTCGGCCGCCCACCACCACTCGGCGCAAGTAGGCGCCGACGGCCGAATCCGGGTCGAGCGCCACCAACACCCGTCCCCGCGCCCGCCAGGGTTGGGCCAAGGCCAATCCCAGCCTGCCGCCGTGCCCCGGTCGCGAACGGGTACGCACCACAACCCCAGCCGGGGCATCACACGGCCGACCCAAACCAAGGATCTCCACCCGCAACCCAGCCCGCCGCAAGGCCGTCGCCTCGCGGTGAAGACGCGCATCCGCGACATCATGACCTGAGGTAATGATCGAAACGTCGACTTGAGGCTTGGCCATAGATGCCTACAGGTCGTCCATGGTGAAGGCGTTCTCACCGACCTCAAGGAACTTGGTGTAAGCGTCGATGCACTTCTGCGGTTCGGCGTGAAGCATCAGCTTGCCTTTATGGATCCAGATGCAGTCATTGCACATATCACGGACCGAGCCAAGCGAGTGCGACACCAGGAACATGGCCCGCGCCGACTCCATCAACTCTTCCATCTTCTTGGCCGCCTTGACTTTGAATTGAGCATCGCCCGCCGACAGCGCCTCATCAATCATCAAGATATCTGGGTCCATGTGCACGCCAACAGCAAAAGCCAGACGAGTCGCCATGCCGGACGAATAGGTGATCAGCGGCATGTCCATGAATTCGCCGATGTCCGCGAACTCGGCGATCGCCTGCGCCCGGTCCGCCACTTGGGCACGGCTCATGCCCTGGGCCAAGCCGCCCAGGACAACGTTCTCGCGCCCGGTCAGCTTCGGGTTAAAGCCCACGCCAAGGGCCAACAGCGAACTGATCCGGCCGCGCACTTCAATCCGGCCCGATGACGGTGCCAAAATCCCCGCCACCGCCCGTACCAGAGTGGATTTGCCGGCGCCGTTGGCACCGATAATCCCTAGAGAGGTGCCAACGGGCACATCGACTGACAGGTGCTGAAGGGCGTGAACCTCGCGCACAGCGCGTTCACCCCGGCCCAGACGGACCACGGCGCTGCGCAAAGTCGGTACCTTCTCGAAGGTGGTGCGGTAGGTGATGGACAAGTCCTGAATAGACACCGCCGGGGGCTGCGACGAGACGAGTTTGTCCCGACGCCTGATGCCATTGTCGGGCGCTGGATTGACGGCATCGGCAGCCTGGTTCACGGCAGTGCTGGCGGAGTTGCCGGGGTTGGCCACTTCGACCGTTGGCTTCTTAGACACGGACAGCGAAATCACGCTCCCTCGACATGAAGACCAGCGATCCAGCCACGAAAACGACGACCGACCAGGCTAGTCCTGCGAGCCAGAGCTGCCATAACGGCACCTGGGCCTCCAGCAGCGCCTGACCCCAACCGCCGCAAATTGAGAACATCGGGTTCGCCAGCATCAAGCCGAATAAGTGTTCGCCAGAGCCGCCGGGACTGTACTTAGCCCCTGACCACAACACTGGAGACAGATACATCCAGATACGCAAGAAGTACGGCAGGAAACTACTGGCATCGCGGAAATACACCTGGACCGCGCCCATCAGCGCCGCCAAACCAGCCGAGAAGACCACCATCAGGACAAGGAAGTACATGGCCGACAGCATCTCCCAACCCCAGGCTCCCTCCGGCGAATTCCGCGCGAGCAGAATCTTGAGCAGGAAGAACACCGGTATGGTCGGCAAAAAACGGAAGAAGGAAGTGCGGACCGCGGCCAGCGGCATCAGCAGGCGTGGGAAAGCCATCCTTGAGATCAGGGCGCCGCCGCCTGTCACCGAGCCGGCCCCAGCGCCGACAGCGGATTGCAAAAGGGTATAGAGGAACAGCCCGCAGCAAATCCGGACCAAGGTAGGGCCGCCTTTGGAAAACTCTTGGTCCGTCAAGATGATAATCAGGACGAAGTAGACAGCAGCCAACAAAGTGGGGTTGATTATCAGCCACAGCCGCCCGAACACAGTGTCAGTGTGCGCCGACCGAATGGAAGAACGCGAGAACTCGGCTGCGAACGGCCAGCGCGCCACCAAGTCCCGCACATAGGGGCCGATCCTAGGCAATCCGGCCCGGCCAGCCTCGTAAATGTGGAGTTCATCTCTGGCCACGGATGTCTCCCCTACAGTCTTGACCAAGAAAAGGTCCTTCCTTCAATCCCAAATTCAAACGCACGGCCCATCTGGCCCATCTGGCCCATCTGGCCCAACAAAGGATAACGCCGCTAGCCCGGATTCCGCGCCATCGCGTCCAGGCCCTTCGTATCCTCATCCCTTCGGCCGGGCTTTTCACGCGGGCCCCGCGAAGCCCAAACTCAGCGCACTATTCAAAGCTACGGTCGCCCCGTGGCCCAGGTCAGAGACTTCCCCGCCCGGCCGCGAGCGGTTGGTCGGTTACAACGGCTAGCCCGGCCTCCCCCTGTCTGCCAGCCCGCGCAAGAACCCTGTCCCCCAGGCCATGTGCATAGTGGCAATCACCACCGGCAGCCAGCCCCGTGTCTTCGCGTCCAGCCCGCGCGATGCCGCCGCCGAAGCCCCCGCTACGCCAACGCCATACAACCCCGGCAGGGCCAGCGCCGCCGCCAACCAGCCCCTCCGCGACACCAGGCCGATCAGGCCCAACACCAGGCCCAGCCCAACCGTCAAGGTCGCCGCGGGCGGCGCCAAATAGCGGGCCGTTGCCGTGTCCGGATACGACTTGATGACCTGCCAGCGCCAACGCCCAGTCGCGTAAAACTGCCGGCTCAGCGCCCGCCAGGTCCGGCGCGGCCGGTAGATCACGCCGAGCGCCGGGTCGAACCAGACCAGTTTCCCCGCTTCGATCAAGCGGTGGTTCAACTCCCAATCCTGGGCCCGTATGAACGACTCATTGAAACCGCCGACCTGATCCAAATCTGAACGCCTGTAGCCGCCCAGGTAAACCGTCTGAGCCGGTCCCGCCTGGCCACCGGTGTGAAACGATTCGGCCCCTATGCCATAGGGCGTCGACATGGCCCTGGCCACCGCCTTCTGGAAGGGTTGGGCACCTTCGGGCACCATCATGCCGCCAACGTTGGCGGCGCCGGTTTCCTCCAGTACTTCAACCACGCGACGGACATAACCAGGTGGCAGCAGCGAATGCCCGTCCGCCCTGATCAGATAGTCGTGTTTGGCGGCGCGCCAAGCTAGGTTCAGCCCTTCCGGCGTGCGCCCCGAGGGGTTGGCGACGATCTTCAAACGCGGGTGGCGCTTGGCCAGTTTCGCCGCGACCGCCGCCGTTCCGTCACTCGACGGTCCGACCGCCATCACGGCCTCCAAAGGACCGGCGTAGTCCTGCGCGAAAACCTGATCCACCGCCCGCTCCAAATGGGCCGCCTCATCGCGGACAGCCAGGAACACGCTGACGCCGGGCGGACACGCCTGATTCGAAGTCACGGCCCAACTCTACTTCGCCAAGCCCGTCGCTCCGTCCACCTGGCGGAGTGACGGACCCCGGCGGCCCCGGCGGCCCCGGCGGCCCCGAGTCATCTTCGAAGCCCCAGGATCTCCCCGGCGAGAGATCCCGCGACTGGGCGGAAGGACGGAATCGGACACGTGGAGTTGGCGCGAGCGGGGTGGACTGGCCGCCGCTGGTAGCACCTGTTAGTACCGTTGTCGGTATGGCTCCTTGGATGCGCGAACCGGAGTACGTCGACATCATGGCTGACGGCACCGTCAAACAACTCAACCCCTTCACTGGGACCGAGGTCTGGACGGTGGCCGGGCGCGGCAACCGCCCCCTTGGTGTCAAGGAGCACCAGCCAGAGGCGATCGACCAATCGCGGGCAGGTGCGTACTGCGTGTTCTGCGAGCGGCGCTATACCGATACGCCACCCGAAAAGGCCCGGTTGGTCGCTTCTAGCGGTCCGGACTGGGCCGCTGACCACGCAGAACCGGCTCCATCTGGCGGGGCGGGGGAACCGGCTGGGCCATCCGGGCCAGCCAGTCCAATTCCTGACTGGCCGCTTCATCTGCTGACCGGGGCGGATGACCTCTACCGGACCAGGGCTGAATTTCGGCGCATTCCGAACCTGTTCGAAATCTTGTCGTTCGACTACTGGCAAGCCAATTATGGCTACCAGCTGCCGGCCGATCTGGCCGCCCATTCCCGCCGTTACGTGTCCACCGCAGAGGGCCGAGCCCACGTCGAGAGGCTCTTGACAGCCAAGTTGACGGCGATGGCCAGCCCGCCCCAAGGCCCATTCAGCGATGAGCGGCTAATCGAGGCGACCGGATCCTTCCTGGGCTCGGGACACGATGTTATAGTCGCCCGGCGCCATTTCACCGACAACGCGCTAGATGACTCCCAATTGGCCGGGGCTGGCACCCTCAGCCCGGCTGAACACCGCCAGTTCATCCGTTTTTCGATTGAGGCGATGGTGGATCTTTACCGCCGCAACCGCTACGCCCGCTACGTCTCGGTCTTTCAGAACTGGTTGAAACCAGCCGGGGCGTCCCTCGACCATTTGCATAAACAACTTGTGGCGATCGACGCCCATGGCGCCCAATATGAACTCGCCCTGGAAGCATTACGGGAAAACCCAGAGATCTTCAACGAGCGCGCCGTCAACTACGCCGCCTACAAGAACCTGGTAATCGCCGAGAACGACTTCGCTGTCGCCTTCGCTGGCTTTGGCCACCGCTATCCGACCGTCGAGTTGTTCTCAAAGTCGGAAGCGCCCGACCCCTGGAACCACGAACCGGCCGAGGTCGCTGGCATGGCTGATCTCCTCCACGCCCTGCACGCCGCCACCGGCACGGCCATTCCCACCAATGAGGAGTGGCACACGCGTCCGGCTGACGCCAAGCTCCCCACTCCTTGGCGCATCATGCTCAAGTGGCGTGTTTCGACCCTGGCTGGTTTCGAAGGAGCAACCAAGATCTACCTCAACACGATTGACCCGTACGCCTTGCGCGACCTGGTGGTCCCGAAACTATTCGCCCTGCGCGCCGAAGGCCGGATCGCCCCCGCCATCCGCATAGCCACAGAAGCCTCCTGCCGCCCCAACCCGCTCCACTACACCGCCAACCGGGGAGCGCCGCTCTTCTAGCGCCTGCTCAGAACCGAAACAGAGTCTCACGGGCCAAGACAATTACCTTTACAAAAGGTAGGCTTTGCGAACCCTTGGCAGACTAGTCGCACGGCTGGAGCGGTAAGCCGCCTCCCAGCCAATCCAATATGAACACTCAATCCGGGCGCGGAACACGCCCGGTCCCCATGAGTGATCCGGATCTATCCGGCAAGCCCGTGGGACGACATCAGAAAGGAGCCTGGGAATGCCCACCGCGACGACACAGACAACAGCTTTGCTCGACCGCTTGGAAATCATCTTGGAGGCTCTTTCCGAGATGCCCGCTTCCCAACACACCGAATCGGCCCTCTGTCAGCGCTTACGTGGCCGGGGCCAGCGGCCAATCGACCACTTCGAGCGCACTGCTTTGGCGGCCCTCGGCCGCCAACTAGCGCCCAGCTAGAGGGCCGCACGAGACCCCTGGTGGCCGATCCCGTCTACGTTACCTGCGCGCAACGCCTTCGTCTGCGCGAAGTCGCAGGATCTCCGGGATGACGGCATCGGGCCAGGTCAGCGCCGTGAGCCACAGAGTACGTCCCCGTGGCTCGCCTCGTCCCCGTGGCTCGCCTCAAGCGCCGTGAGCCACAGAGTACGTCCCCGTGGCTCGCCCGTGGCTCGCCTCAGCGCCGGGTGGTGGAGGCGGCGGAGCGGGCCAGTTGGACGGTGCCGACAACCATCGCCGCGGCCGCCAGAATCAAAACCGGCCAAGCCCAGCCGTGGGCTTGGAGGCGGGCGTCAAGAGCCCACAAGCCCAAGGCCACACCGACCACAGGTTCGAGCACCTGGGTGGCGGGCAACGAAGCGCCCAAGTCGCCGGCGTGGAACGCCGACTGCTGCCAAGCGGTTCCCACCAGCATGCATACAATCAGGGCGTAAACAGGCCAGGACCGGAACAATCCGAACAGACCAACCTGGCCCAAGTGTTCAACCACCAGTTCGGTCACCGGCGCGATGATCCCGTACATAACTCCAGCCAGGCAACCGAAGGCCAATGCCTTGAGGCTGCCCTTGGCTAGCACACCGGCCACCAGCAGACCACCGCAGACCAAGAAGGCGGTGACGCCTGGCCAAATCCAGGGCTGGACGGCATCGGACACTGACCCCTTGGAAGAATCCCCCAAGACTGTGAAAACCGCCAAGCCAACCACCACCAGCCCAGCCCATGCCAAGTCGGCGCTGGCGATCCGCCGCCCGTTCCACCAAGCGGCCAACGGCAAGGCGAAGACCATCGCTGTGACCAACACTGGTTGGACCAGGACGACCGAGCCGAACGCAAGGGCGACGGCCTGCAAGGCGAAGCCCAGTCCGTCTCCGAAAGCACCCGCCCACCACAGCGGCGAGCGCGCCAACTCCAGGAAAAGCCTCAGCCCACGGCCGCGCTCCTGGGGCACCGCCGCCGCCACATGCTGCTGCGCGACGAACGAGCCCGCGAAACTCAAGGCCGCCAACAGCCCAATGCCGATGGCCAATAGATCCACTGGACACTCCCCCTGTTCTGGCCTGTCCCCACCACTCCCAGCCGGGCCCAGCCGGGCCCAGCCGGGCCCAGCCGCTGTCGGTCAGGCCCGGCGGATTTCGGCGCGACCGACCGGTAACTCAGCTTTCAGCCATGACCTCAGTGATCGCTTCGAAGGTCGGATTGTTCTCAAGGTCCTCGATATAGACCGGCTCGCCGTCCGGACCAGCCAGCGGCACCGACCAGTTGGGATACTCGCGGTCGGTGCCGGGCAGATTCTGGGTCCGGCGTTCACCGACCAGATCGGCCAAGGACACGCCCAGCATGACCGATGGCGTTGTCCGCAAGAAGCGATGCATCGCCCGAACAATGGCGAGTTCGTTCTCGGTTTCGTCCGGCGCCAGGAGGCCCCGTCCGACCAGCAAATCCACCATCATGGCGCGCTCGGCCCCGGCCGCCGCTTGGGCATCTGCCAAAGGCACGTCGAGCAAGCCCAACCGCTCACGCTGGGCCACATGCTCCCCCGCTAAGTAGGCAGAAGTGGGCGGCAGATCATGGGTCGTGATCGCGGTCATGGCCAGATAGCGGTATGCCTCCGGGTCAAGCAGACGGGTGCCGTCCTCGGTCTTCTCGAACCAGA
This sequence comes from Bifidobacteriaceae bacterium, assembly GCA_031258055.1. Lineage (GTDB taxonomy): Bacteria > Actinomycetota > Actinomycetes > Actinomycetales > WQXJ01 > JAIRTF01. The sequence goes on along the minus strand of JAIRNM010000392.1, from coordinate 1,110 downwards.
CAATCGAGTTGCCCAGCAGGCCCCTACCGCCCAGATAGTCGCGCAGCCCCGGCGGCACCACCCCGAGGTCTTCACCCACCACGACGGCACCGGCCCGTCTCGCCTCCAGGATCAAGATGGAGACCATCGCCTCGCGGTCATAAGCGACATAGGTGCCGTCAGCCGGACCCATCCCTTCGGGAATCCACCAGAGTCTGGTCAAGCCCAAAATGTGGTCGATCCGCAAGGCCCCAGCGTGGGCTAGGACCGCTCTGAGCATGGAACGGTAGGCAGCGAAGCCGGTCGCGGCCAGTGCGTCCGGGCGCCAAGGTGGCTCCGACCAACCCTGGCCCACCTGATTGAAATAGTCCGGCGGCGCACCAACCTGGATGCCAGTTGCCAGCACGTCCTGGGAGGACCAGGCGTCCGCCCCCTTGGGGTGGACGCCCACAGCCAAATCCTTGACTATCCCAAGGGCCATGCCGCCCTCTTTGCAGCGCCGCTGCGCCTGGGCCAACTGCTGGTCAGCAATCCATTGCAGCCAGATGTAGTAGTCGACCTCTTCAACATGAGTGGCCGCGAATTGGGCCGCTTGATGGCTTCCATAAGCCACCGTCTTGGCCAGACCGCTCGCTTTCAAGGCGCTCCATAAAGCGAAATTGCCGATTGACGGCTGACGGCTGGCCCGGTATTCATCCAAGCCAGCTTGGCGGGTAGGAGAACGCGGTGATTGGTAGAGGAGTTTTAGGGCTTCGTCTTTGATAGTCCAAGCGATGTCGCGGTCCAAGAACTCTCCATTAGCGTCCTGTTCGCGCGCCTGAGCGGCTAGCTGATCTACGGCCGCGCGCGTTTGGGCGCTCGCGGTCTGGTATTCGTCAATCGCTTCCGGACGGATGTAATAGGGGTTGGTGAAATCGCGGGTCGTCGGCAGATAGGGCGAATGAGTGAACGGCGCCACCGGTTCGCCCGCGTGAATCGGGTTCAGCAACACGAAATCCGCCCCGTTGTGCTGGGCTGTCTCGTAGCCCAGCAGGGCTAGATCCTCGAAGTCGCCGGTCCCCCAGGATTGGCGCGACCGGGCCGCGTACAACTGAACCATGAGCCCCCAAACGGAACGCTCCTTCAGCGCGG
>JAIRNM010000275.1 GCA_031258055.1 Bifidobacteriaceae bacterium | reverse complement strand
AAAGGGGCGATACTGTGGTCATCCTCGGCAAGGGCCACGAACGGACGATTGACTACGGGGGGGAACTGCGGCCCCACCTAGATGCGGCCGTGGCCCGTGCTGTTCTGCGAGACCTGGCGGGCGAAGATGGAAGGTGAGAGATGATTCCTTGGAACACAGGTGCGGTGGCGGCCGCGATTGGGGCGCAGCTGGGCCCAACCGTTGACCCTCAGGCGCCGGTTACCGGCGTGGTGATCGACTCGCGTCAGGCCGGTCCCGGCCGGGTTTTCGTGGCCCTGCCTGGTTCACGCGTCAACGGCCATGACTTCGTGGCCCAGGCCGCCGCCGCCGGTTCCCCCCTGGCCCTGGTCACGGAACCGGTGCCGGGTCCAACCGCTCTGGTCAAGGACGCTGTGGTGGCGCTCGGCCAGCTAGCGGAGGTGGCCTTTAGGCGCACTCGTATGGCGGCTGTGGACATGAAGGTGATCGCGGTGACTGGTTCGGCCGGGAAGACCACCACGAAAGACCTGCTGGCCATGATCGTGGCTCGGCATGGCCCGACGGTCGCTGCCGAAGGATCGTTCAACAACCACCTTGGCGTGCCGTTGACGGTGGTACGGGCCAGCCCTAGGACCCAATATGTGGTCCTGGAGATGGGCGCCAACCATGAGGGTGAGATCGCCGCCTTGACCCGGATCGCGGTGCCGGATGTGGCCATTGTGTTGGGGGTCGGTAAAGCTCACCTGGGTGAATTCGGCTCGCGTGAGGTGATCGCCCGCGCCAAGGCCGAACTGTTGACGGGGATGTCCCAAGAGGGAACCGCCGTGCTGAACAGCGACGACCGACTGGTCCGGGCGATGTCCTTCCAAGCGCCCGAACACTTGATCTCGTTCGGCTTCGATGAGATGGCGAGGGTGCGGGGCGACAAAGCCCGGGTTAACTCCAGCGGTGAACTGGAAATGACCGTCAAAGACCAAGAAACCGGCCAGGAATTGCCGCTTAGCACCCGACTGATCGGTCTACACCAGGCGACGAACGTGTTGGCGGCGGTAGCCGGGGCGCGGGCGGCGGGGCTGAAACTGAGGCCGATCATCGAAGCGCTTGATGGTGTCAGAGCCGTCAGTTCGCACCGCATGGCTCTCAACCCGCTGCCTGGCGGCGCCACCTTGGTCGATGACTCCTACAACGCCAACCCAGAGTCGATGGCGGCCGCCATTGAGACAGTCGGGTCAATGGCCAAGCGAGCCGGGCGGGGCGTGATCGCGGTTATCGGCGAAATGCTTGAGTTGGGGCCTAGCTCACTCAAAGAACACCGCCGGGTGGGTCAAATGCTGGCACGCCAAGGCTTTGAGCGCGTCATAGTTGTGGGCGAGGGCGCCAGGGCCGTCCATACCGCCGTGTCTGCGTCCCTGGGCGAAGGTCAGGCCGTAGAGTTTTGGCCAGACACCGATGGCTTGGTCAGCCATCTCGAAGCCGTCGCGGGGCAGGAGTTCATTTTGATCAAGGGTTCTCATGGAACCAACCTCTGGAAGGTATCGGACCAGCTCACCCTGGAAGACGGTCAATGCTAAACATCCTTTACTCGTTCGCGCTGGCTCTGCTGCTGGCGCTGTTCGGCACCCGCCTGTTCGCCCGCTTCTTGGTGAAGAAGTCATATGGCCAGTTCATCCGCCAGGACGGCCCGACCGCCCACTACACCAAGCGCGGCACCCCGACCATGGGCGGCGTGGTCATCATTGTGGCGGCGGTGGCCGCCTACTTCTTAGCCGACCTGATCTTGTGGCGCCAGCCCCGGCTATCCGCCTTGCTGGTGTTGTTCCTGTTTGTAGGCATGGGCGTAGTCGGTTTCCTGGACGATTTCATCAAGATTTCCCGCCAACGTTCGCTCGGGCTGAGGCCAGCCGCGAAGTTCATCGGCCAGGGCGCCATCGGCGTTAGTTTTGCCCTCCTGGCGATTCACTTTCCCTCCCAGCGTGGTTGGACGCCCGCTTCGTTCAAGATTTCTTTTCTCCGGGACACGCCCCTGGACCTCGCTTTCGCGGGCCGAGCGCTTGGCCTTGTGCTGTTCGTGCTCTGGGCGAACTTCTTGATTACCGCTTGGACCAACGCCGTCAACTTGACCGATGGCCTAGACGGGCTGGCCACCGGCGCCGCCGCCATGGTGTTCGCCGCCTACATCATTGTGACGCTTTGGGGCATCTCGAATCTCTGCGAGGCGGGCGAAGCGCTGACCCACTGTTACGTCATGCGCGACCCGCTTGATGTCGCCATGATCGCCGCCGCCATCACCGGTGCCTGCCTCGGCTTCCTGTGGTGGAATGTCCATCCCGCCGCCATCTTCATGGGCGATACAGGCGCCCTCGCGCTGGGCGGTGCCTTCGCCGGCATTTCCATCGTCACGCGCACCGAAATCTTGGCGGCGCTGATCGGCGGCTTGTTCGTACTGGTAGCTGCCAGCGACATCATCCAGATCGGTTGGTTCAAGCTGTCTGGCGGCAAGCGGGTCTTCAAGATGGCGCCGCTGCACCATCATTTTGAGCTGTCCGGCTGGGGTGAAACCACCATAGTTATCCGTTTCTGGCTGATTTGCGCCTTGTTCGTGGCGGTCGGCTTGGGCATGTTCTACGCCGAGTGGGTGGTGGCGCGGTGAATTTGGCGGGGCAGCGTATCGGCGTGGCCGGGTTGGGCTTGTCCGGCCGGGCGGCGGTGGCGGCGTTGGAGCCGTTGGGCGCCACCCTGACGCTTATTGACGATGCCGCCGAAGGAACCCTCCCGCCCGCTTCGGTTGATCTGTCGTCGCTCGACCGGCTGGTTGTCTCGCCCGGCTGGGCGCCCGGATCGCCGCTCTTGCAGGCGGCGCGAGCGGCCGAGCTGCCGGTTTGGTCGGAAGTGGAGTTGGCCTGGCAGCTGAGGGCCAATCCGGCCGCGCCTTGGCTGACTTTGACCGGCACCAACGGCAAGACCACCACCGTGGAGTTGCTGCGTGATCTCTTGGTGGCTGGCGGTGCCCGCGCCGTGGCCGTCGGCAACGTTGGGAATCCGCTGGTCAGTGCTGTGCTAGAGGCTTCGACAGAGGTCTTCGCGGTTGAGCTTTCGTCATTTCAACTGCACTACACCACTTCGGTTCGCCCTTTGGCGGCGGCGTTGTTGAATGTAGCCGCCGACCACATTGATTGGCACGGTTCCTTCGAGGCTTATGCCGCCGATAAGGCCCGTGTTTTTAGCGGTGTAGAGCGGTTTTGCGTTTACAACGCCGCTGATCCGGCGGCGAGGGCCGCAGCGCTGGCGGCGGTGCCCCCGGGCGCTGGCGGGGGCGACGAGGCGGAACCGCGCGCTGTTGGCTTCACTTTGGCGGCTCCCCGTTTGGGTGAAATCGGCCTGGTCGACCGGCAGATAGTGGACCGAGCTTTCGGGCCGGAGCGCTGGCGCCAGGCGCGGCCGCTGGTCTCACTCGATGATCTGGCCCATTTGGCCGGGCCGGACGGCCGTCTGGCTCCCGATCTGGTGGCTGACGTCCTGGCGGCTATTGCCTTAGCGCTGGCTTACGGGACGGAAGTGGACGGAATCGGCCAAACCCTGCGCGGTTTTCGCCCCGGCGCCCACCGGCGGGAGGAAATCGCTGAGATTTCCGGTGTGCGCTTCGTCGATGATTCGAAGGCGACTAACGCCCATGCCGCCGCCGCCGCCCTCGGTTGTTTCCCGGCCGGTTCGGTCGTCTGGATCGCCGGTGGCCTGGCCAAAGGCGCCCGCTTCGAGTCGCTGGTGGCCCGGCGCTCCGACCGGCTCAAAGCGGCGGTGCTGATCGGCCTGGATCACCATGAACTGACGGCGGCTCTGGCCGCTGGCGCTCCCGGGCTACCGGTTCTTGAAATCGCGCCGGGAGAGAACCTGATGGAACGGACGGTAGCGGCGGCGGCAGCGCTGGCCGAACCGGGCGACACGGTGCTGCTGGCCCCGGCCAGCGCCTCCATGGACCAATTCGATTCCTACGCCGAGCGGGGCCGGGCCTTTGCCCAAGCAGTCGAAAGGTTGGTGAGTGCAGATGTCGCCTGAACCGCTGAGCGACGAGCCGCTAGCCCCGGAACGGCTCCGGGCGCTGTCAACCGCCCACCTGATGATCCTGATCTCGGTTGGACTGCTGACCGTGGTCGGATTGTTCATGACGATGTCCGCCCACACCATTTCCGCCCTCAACGATGGCGAAAGCCCCTACAAGGCGGGGCTCTCTCAGGCCGCTTACGCGCTGATCGGAGTGGCTATTGGGGCTATCCTGTCCCACACCCACCGGCTGCTGGGGCGGGCCGTCGCCTGGACCGCCCTCCTGGTCACGCTGGCCCTGCAAGCACTGGTTGTGGCAACGCCGCTGGGGCGCGACGAATTCGGCAACCGGAACTGGCTCGACCTGGGTTTCACCACCATCCAGCCGTCCGAGTTCATCAAGTTCGGCCTGGCCCTGTGGCTCGGGTCAGTCTTGGCCATCAAGAAAGACGTCTTGACCAAATGGTCTGATCTGGTCTTGCCGGGGCTGATCGGGATTGGGCTTGGCATGGGCCTGGTCATGAAAGGCGACGACGCCGGAACAGCGCTGGTCATAGGGGTGATGGCCTTCGGCGCCCTGGTCTTGGCCGGAGTTCCTTGGTCCAAGCTGTTGGTTTTGGCCGGGTCGATGGGTGTGGCCGGAGCGGCCATCGTTTTGAGTTCGCCGCACCGGTTGGCCCGCCTGACCGCCGCCTTCGACCGGCAAGCCTGCGACGAGATGGCCGATCAATGCTGGCAGATCCGGCAATCCCTCTACTCGCTCGCCTCCGGCGGTTGGGTCGGCGCCGGATTGGGCGCCTCGCGCGGCAAATGGTCGTATCTTTCCCAGGCTGAGTCGGACTTCATTTTTGCCATCATTGGTGAGGAAATGGGCCTGGCTGGGTCTTTGACCGTGCTCGCACTGTTCGGGTTCCTCGGGTTTGGCCTGTTCCAGGTGGTCAGGCTTCACCCGAGCCGTCCCGTCCAGGTCGCCGTGGGCACGATCGCCTGCTGGATTGAGGGCCAAGCCTTGATCAACATTGGCATGGTCATCAAGCTGTTGCCGGTGATCGGCGTGCCGCTGCCATTTGTCTCAGCTGGCGGGTCGGCCCTGATCAGTTGTTTGGCGGCGATCGGCGTGGTCTTCGGCTTGATGCGAACCGACCGGCGGGTGGCGGAGGCATTGCGCCTGCGCTCGCCTCGGGCTAGCCGCGTCGGTTCGGTTGTGGCCGCCAGTCCAGTTGGCTCCTCCGGGGTCGGTGCGGGGACGGGATCGTGAAACTGGTGCTGGCCGGGGGAGGCACTTACGGGCATGTCGGGCCGCTGTTGGCGCTGGCGAACGAGTTGCGGCGCCGCCAGGCGGAGGTTGAACTGCGGGCGGTCGGCACGGCCGAGGGCATTGAGGCGAGCCTAGTACCGGCCGCCGGGCTTGAACTGGTGACCATCCCGAAGGTGCCGCTGCCGCGTCGGCCCGGCGCTTACGCATTGCGTTTCCCTGGGCTTTGGTTCCGGGCGGTGCGCTCGCTCGGGGAGTTCCTGACCGATTTCGCGCCCGATGCCGTCGTTGGATTCGGCGGTTATGTCGCCACCCCCGTCTACCGGGTGGCGGCGGCGCGCGGACTGCCGATCATTGTCCATGAAGCCAACGCCCGGCCCGGTCTGGCCAACCGTTGGGGTTCCAAGCGGGCCGCTGCCGTGGGCGTGGCCTTCGCTGGCACACCTTTGCCTGGGGCGCGGTTAGTTGGGATGCCGCTGCGCCCGGCGGTGGCGACCTTAGACCGGGCCTCGGCTAGGGCCGGAGCGCGGGAGTTGCTGGGCTTGGAGCCGGACCGGTCGACCCTGCTGGTCTCCGGCGGTTCCCTTGGCGCCGTCAACTTGAACAGCGCTGTTGTGGGGGTGGCGGACCGGCTTTTGGCCAGCGGCGCCCAGGTGTTGCACTTGACCGGCCGGGGCAAGGCGGGGGCTGTGTCCGCCGCCGTATCAGGTTTGGCTGGATCTGAGCGGTACCACGTCCTGGAGTACCTGGAGCGGATGGAGTTGGCCCTAGCCGCCGCTGATTTGGCGGTCCAGCGGGCCGGTGCCGCTACCGTCTGCGAACTGGCCTGCTGCGGCTTGCCGTCGGTGCTCGTGCCGCTGGCGATCGGCAACGGCGAACAGCGCCTGAACGCCGCTGGCTTAGTCCAGGCCGGTGGGGCTGAAATCGTCGCGGACGCGGACTTCGCCGACTGGGCGCGCGTCCATCTGGCTGACCTGCTGGTCGATGACAAGCGGCTGGCGGCTATGTCTGAGGCGGCGGCATCGGTCGCCATTAGGGATGGCGCCGCACGGCTCGCGGCGCTGGTGGAGACGGTGGTTGCTTCTTGACTGAGAGTGTTCACCTGATGGGGGTCGGCGGTGTTGGCATGGCCGCCGTGGCCGAACTAGAGGCGGCCGTTGGCAACACCGTGTCTGGCTGCGATGGGAAAGCATCGCCCACCTTGGCGCGACTGGAAAAACTCGGGGTGCGCGTCTCGGTCGGCCATTCGCCGACTCACCTGAAGGGGGTCGACCGGCTGGTTGTTTCCAGTGCTGTCAAACCGTCCGTGCCCGAATTGGCGGCCGCTCTTGGGGCTGACGGTCTAGTGGTCCAACACCGTTCGGAGGCGTTGGCCACACTGGCGCGCGGTCGGCGCTTAGTGGCGGTGGCGGGAACCCATGGCAAGACCACGACCGCCGCGATGATCGTGTCAGCGCTTGAAGCCCTCGGCCTGGAACCGTCCTATGCGATTGGCTCGGAGTTGTCTGGGCGCGGTTCCGGAGCCCGCTTGGGCCCTAGCGACGTGATGGTGATCGAAGCGGACGAATCAGACGAATCATTCTTGAATTACCGCCCTGAACTGGCCGTGGTGACCAACATTGAGGCTGACCACCTCGATCATTACGGCACCGTCGAAGCCTATTTGGCGGCCTTTGACCGCTTCGCCGGACTGATCCAGCCGGGCGGTGTCCTAATCGCTTGCGCCGGCGACCTAGGCGCGGCGGCTTTGATGGAACGAGTCGGTTCCAGGCCCCACGGCCCCCAGATCATTGCCTACGGCCTGGATGGTGGTTGGACGGACTTGGGCTTGGCCGGCCAGCACATGGCCTTGAACGCTGAAGCGGCTGGGTTGGCCGCGCTCTGGCTGGCTGGTTCGTCTACTGGTTCGACGGCTGGCTCGCTTCGCGAGGTGGGCGGGCCGGAAGAGTTAACCTTGGTGCGGCGCGGCCTGGCCGCTTTCGCGGGCACTGCTCGGCGTCTCGAACGGCGGGGTGAAGCGGGCGGCGTCGCCGTCTTCGACGACTACGCCCACCATCCCACTGAGATCACTGCCACTTTGGCCGCCGCCCGCGCGGCCGCGCAATCGTTTGTGTCTGGCGCTAGCACCGACGACGCTTCGAGCCGTCAGCTGCTGGTTGTGTTCCAGCCGCATCTGTACTCCCGCACTGAGCAATTCGCCGCCGCCTTCGCGGCCGCCTTGAGTGCTGCCGACCAAGTTTGGCTGCTCGATGTTTACGGCGCGCGCGAGCAACCGCGACCCGGAATCGACTCTGGTTTGATCGCCGACCAAATGGACCCAGACAAGGTGGTCTGGGTGCGCGACCGGGCGGCGCTGCCCCAGCTAGTAGCGGCGGCGGCCCGGCCCGGCGGCATCGTCCTAACAATGGGAGCGGGGGATGTCACCGAACTGGGCGAACCGATCATCACCGCCCTGGAAGCGCGGCCGCGATGAGCCTGGCGACCTGGCTGGGCTTCGGCTCCCGCGGCACCGGCGCGAGCGTCGGACGGTCCGTCCCATCTTTGCCCGCGCAATCGCGCGCTGGGGGAGTGCCGGGCCGCACTGCTTATTCGCCAAAGCTGCGAGCACCAAGTGATTTGGCTCTCCAGGCAATCCCTTCTGGCCGCGTTTTCGCTGGTAGGAGCTTCACGCCTAGTGCCTCACCAGGGCCGGGGCCGGTCGCCAAGCCGGTGCCGAGCCCAGCCGAAGAAGCAGCCCAGCGGACGGCAGCGGTTTTCAAGGCCCGGCGCCGGGCGGCTCGTTGGTCGGCTTTCACGCGGGTCATGAAGTGGCTGGTGCCAGCCCTGGTCGTGGCCTCACTGGCGGCAATGCTGTGGTTCTCGCCCGTTTTCGCGGTGCGGGCCGGGGACATCGAGGTCTTAGGCCTGGGCGGCTGGATCCAGCGGCCCGATGTCTCTAAGGTGCTGGCCAAAGATGTTGGCGTGCCCCTGATCAGGCTCAGCCCCGGCAATACCGAACGTCGTTTGATGGCGCTTTCGGCTGTCAAGTCGGCCTCGGTCTCTCGCGCCTGGCCCACCGGGCTGGTTGTTGAACTCGAACCGCGGGTCGCTGCCGCGGCCGTCCAAGACGGTGAAGGCTTTGTCTTGTTGGACGCTGAAGCCAACCCGGTTGTGCGGGTAGACGCCGCGCCGGAGGGACTGCCGGTCATCGCCGTGCCGCTGACCGATGGCAATAAACGCACGGTTGAAGCGGTCCTGCGGGTGGCCAGCGCCATGCCTTCTTGGCTGTCCGGGCAGGTCGCCACAATTGGCGCCGAAACTGAGGACACCGTCGCGTTCACCCTGGCCAATGGTGTTCAAGTGATCTGGGGGGACTCTTCCTCCGTCGCGCTCAAGGCTGCCGCCGTCGAAGTGCTGTTGAACCAACCAGATGTCCACTCGATCGACGTCACCGCCCCGGACTTCCCGGTAGTCCGCTAACACCTTCCCGAACTGGGTGTTCGCTGGGGGCGGATCGTGCGATCAAATCCGGGGGCGTTGGTGTTGACCCTTTTGAAGCACGGCCAACTGGTGCTCGGCCAAGTCTCCTTGATTAGGTGTCCCCGTCCAACCAATGAGACAGGGCCGGACACCGCCGCCGCTATTCTCCACTAGCGCTCCGAGGCGCCCCCACGTCCCGGATCGCGACGGCGGCTGGCCGTGCTTCTGACTGGACAGTGGCCGCGAGCGGATAGACTAGCGGGGCTCAGGCCGCCCGGGGGAACTCATACGGCGGCCGCCAAGCAGCTAAGTGGCAGCCAGTCCAGGAGAAATGAACGTACAGTGAAAAGCGCCGTCGAGTCCCTTGAGCCGACCAAAGTCAAGTTGACTATTGAAATCGAGCCGGACGATCTCAAGCCCGCCCTAGACAGGGCTTATAAAGAAATCTCGGGCCAGATTTCAGTGCCTGGGTTCAGGCCCGGCCGGGTGCCGAGACGCATCATTGACAACCGGATCGGCCGCGGTGTGGTGATTGAGCAGGCGATCAATGACGCGCTCAGCGATTGGTACCGCGAAGCGCTTCGCGAACATGAACTGAGCCCAATGGGTCAAGCTGACGTGGACGTGACCAGGAAGCCAGACCCAGTCGCGGCCGAACCTGATCTTGAGATCACAGCGACTGTCGAAATCCGTCCGGAAATCAAGATTCCAGACCTGGGCAACGTCAAAGTGGTGGTCGACAGCGCCGAACCGAGCGAGGAGAAGATCCAGGAGATGCTGGATGACTTGCGTGAGCGCTTCGCCTCGCTCAAGCCCGTGGACCGCCCGGCCGGGGACGGGGACTACGTGACGATCGACATCAAAGCTGAAATCGAGGGGGAAGAAGTCGATTCGGTGTCCGGCGTTTCCTACAAGATTGGCTCTAACACCATGCTGGACGGCTTGGATGAGGCCTTGGACGGATTGTCGCCGGGGGAGGAGACAACCTTCAACGCGCCGATGGCTGGCGGTGAGCGGAAGGGACAAGAAGGACTGGTGACAGTCAAACTAGAGTCCGTCAAAGACCGCGAGTTGCCGCCAGCCGACGACGAATTCGCCCTGATGGCGAGCGAATTCGACACGATTGACGAACTGCGCGAAGACCTCAAACGCTTGGCCGGCCAGTTGGCGGAACGCGACCAGGTGATCCAAGCCCAGGATAGGCTGGTCGACCATCTGCTGGAGACCTTGGACTTCCCCGCCCCGCCGGGCGTGGTCCAAAAGGACGTCGACGCCCGCATTGAGCGCGCCGGCAAGGACAGCGAAGATGAGGCGGTGGTAGCGGAGTTCAAGGCCGATGCCGTCAAAGCGATTCGCACACAATTGTTGATGGACGCCTTGGTCGACCTGATCAAGCCGACCGCCACCAACAACGAGTTGATCGGGTTCGTGGCCAGAACCGCGCAAGGCTACGGCATGGATCCCGCCGCCTTCGCCAAGGCTGCCACCGATGCGGGTGAATTGCCGCATTTCGCCGCCGAACTGCTCCGCAACAAGGCGGCGGTCGAAGCGCTGCGCCAGATCACCGTCGAAGACGCCGACGGCCAGCCGGTCGACCTCAAGTCGCGTTTGACCAGGCCCGTTGAGCAGGCCCTGGGCGACGATTTGGCCGAGCACGACGGTGATGCGGCTATTGATCAGTCGGTCGTTGACGAAGCCCTCGTTGAGGAAGTGGCGATCGACCTGGAGTCCCTAGTCGAGGACGACAAAGAAGCCTAGGCGACCGTCGGACAACACTCTCCCAGTGAGGCTTCGCCAACGGAACGGCCGGTGCCTGGCACCAACCGTTCCGTTGGCGGCGGCGGTGGGCGACGGGATCGGCCAAACGGGACATTTTCCACGCCCATAGCGAAACCGGGACTGGGTGGCCCACAAGCGGACGCCCGGCGCGTTAGGGTCGTGAGCTGGAAAGGACCACACAAAATCTTTGGGGGAGTTGGTATCACCTTGGAAACTCCGGCGTTGGCCGCGGGCGAAGGCCCCGGCATGGGATTGCAGGATTCGATTTTCAACCGTTTGCTCCGCGAGAGGATCATCTGGCTAGGCAGCGAGGTGCGCGATGAGATCGCCAACGCGATCTGCGCCCAGATGATGCTGCTGGCGGCAGAGGACCCAGAGCGCGACATTTATCTTTACATCAACTCGCCCGGCGGGTCGATCACGGCGGGCATGGCGATTTACGACACGATGCAATACATCAGGCCTGATGTGGCGACAGTGGCTGTGGGCATGGCGGCATCGATGGGCCAGTTCTTGTTGTCCTCGGGTGCGAAGGGTAAGCGCTTCGCTACGCCGCACGCGCGGGTGCTGATGCACCAGCCCTCCGGTGGCATTGGCGGGACCGCTACCGACATCCGCATCAACGCCGAACAGATTCTGCACATCAAGCGCCAGTTGGCGGGACTGATCGCGGAGCAGACCGGCAAGACGGTGGAACAAATCAACCGTGACTCGGACCGGGACCGCTGGTTCACGGCTGAGGAAGCGCTCGAATACGGCTTCATCGACAAGGTGGTCACTCACGAATCAGTGGTCCGCCCGTCCAAGCGGAAGGCATGAGGGAAATGACGATCGACCCGCGTTCAACCTATGGTTCTTTGGCGCCGGTGGCGCTCGGTGGGGCGGCCCCCATCGGCGTTGCCTCGGTGCCGCTTTCACCCCAAGGGCGCTACGTCCTGCCGTCTTTCGAGGAGCGCACGCCTTACGGGTTCAAGCGCCAGGACCCCTACGCCAAGCTGTTCGAAGACCGGATTGTTTTTCTGGGCGTTCAGATCGATGACGCTTCGGCCGACGACATCATGGCGCAGCTCCTGGTCTTGGAGTCGCAGGACCCCAGCCGCGACATCACCATGTACATCAACTCGCCCGGCGGTTCGATCACCGCTCTGACTGCGATCTACGACACCATGCAGTACATCACGCCCCGCATCCAGACGGTTTGCCTGGGACAGGCCGCGTCGGCTGCTGCGGTGGTGCTGGCGGCCGGGACGCCCGGTCTGCGCCTGGCTTTGCCGAACGCCCGCGTCTTGATCCACCAACCGGCTTTTGAGGGCGGCGCCTACGCCCAGGCCAGCGACATTGAGATCCAAGCCAACGAGATCCTCCGCATCCGCCAATGGCTGGAGGACACCATCGCCAAGCACTCCAACCGGACCTCGGAGCAGGTCCGCGAGGACATCGAGCGGGACAAGATTCTCACCGCCGACCAGGCCCTGGACTACGGCATGATCGACCAGGTCCTAAAGTCCCGCAAGTCCCCCGACAAGTCCTAGCTCCCGCTGCCCGCGCCCGCCCGCCTGGGTCCGATGCCGTCCGCTCGGCCTCCCCGCCGCGCCCGGAGTGACAACGTCATCCACAAGCGGCGTTAATCGGCGGCGGCAGCGGAGGAAAACTGTAAGGCACAGTATGATGAATTTATGAATTCGGTAGTTTCTGCGGATCAAGTGCCGAAGAAGGCTCGTATCACGGTGGAAGTGTTTGACGAGGATTATCGTGCGCTGCGCTTGGCCGCAGCAGCGGGTCCGCGGGGTACCAGCGTGTCCAAGCTGGTGCGGCAGGTGGTCCATGAGTGGTTGTCGCAGGCCGAAGACACCGCCGACCTGGCGCTGGCCGTCGAAAGGTTGGCCGACTGTTCGCAGGATGTTCCCGGAGTCGAGGTCAGAGCCTGGCTCGCGGCGCAGCGGCGCGCTCCCGTGGGCGCTTAATGGCGGAGCAACCTTTGGCCGAAGCTTGGCACCCGGAGGCAATGGCTGACCTGGCAAGGCTCAATGTCGCATCGCCCGCTTTGGCCGAGGCCGCTTTGCGAACGGTTGCAGACGTCGCGAACCGCCGCAAGCGGGGGAAAGCTTTGGGCGAACGTAATGTGTCTGGGGACTTGACGGGAGTGTTTCGCCTAGAATTCGACTTGGACGGCCGCAAGCCCGAACGCTACAGATTATTGTATTCCCTATCCGCTTCCGGTGGCTTCAGGGTGCTGGCGTTGGGAGAGCGTCACCAGCACCGAGTCTATCGGGCGGCGACCGAGCGGGTTCGGTAAAGTCGGTTCATGAGTTGCCCCAACTGTGGTTCCCTCGCCCAGTCCGGCCAGCCGTTCTGTGATGTATGTGGCAGTCCAACTGGTTTGCCGGGGTCCCGGCTCCGTCTGTGCCCGATGCCGTCCGCTTGGCGTCCCCGCCGCGCCTAGATTACTGGGTGACCGCAGCTTTGACGGATGAGCCGAGTTTTGCCTCTCGGGACGCCTGCGCAAAGATCCGACCGGGGTCCCCGCGAAACGTCCGACCTTGGGAGGACGGTTCGTGGGGTGGGGCCAGGAGGAGATTTCGTGAGGCCCACTAGTTGGCCGCTGCCGGAGGGAAGGAAGACATCGCTCGGTGTGTTTGAAGAAAAGGCCGCGTGATGCCGTTGCCCCCGCAATAGGATCGGCTCGGATCGGCACGCCGAACCGGGCGGTCGGCTGTGCTTCTGACAGTCCGGATTACGCAGCCGGCGTAGTGCCGTGAGTGCTGCCAGAGTGGTCGCAATATCTCCAAGCCTTCCCTCTCGGCCTTCGATTTCGAAGGTAGCGCCTGGCGGCAGCCGGAAGTTACCCTTGCGCTCCGCCCAACGACCGGGCCGAGGTAGGGGACAACGCGGGGGACTTTGATCCTAGTCCTGCCCCCCCGCGCGCTACGCTTCTGTCCGTCGGGTCGCCTGAACCGACGAGCGTCGGTCCTTCGCCGAATGCGGGCGCGGCGCTTCAGCCCAAATCGAGAGGTGTAGACAATGACCCGAATCAAGAAGCTGTCAACCATGGTCATCGCGTCTATCGGAGTTGCGACGTTGATAGCGCTTGGCGCTGGCGCGCCGCCGTCTGCAATCGACGTAGCGGAGGCCAGTTGCCTTGGGAAGATATGCCGCTCAGTGAGATCGAACAAAGTTATCAATGTCAAGAAGACCACGAACGTTCAAGGGGATGAATTGCGGCGATGCTACGCCGGAAAAGGGGGGACCTGCTCGTTCAACTTCACTACATCGGTAAGCACGACGATCAACACGGCATTCGGTGTGAGCCCATCTTGGGTTTCTGCGCAGGTCGGCATTGGGGGGACCGGTTCAGGGTCTTAAGCAAAGTTGTTTAGGTTGGTGATGTTGATTGGGGAATGGTGTTGGTGGTTTGGTTTTTGGGGTCGCTGAGTTGGCCTTGCGTGTGAACGTGTTGGTTT
>JAIRNM010000265.1 GCA_031258055.1 Bifidobacteriaceae bacterium | reverse complement strand
CTCCATCAGGGCGAAGTTGCCCTGGCAAAACGTGACGCCGTTGGCCGGGGACGCCGTAATGGCGAGCAGGCGCCGGAACGCCTCGGCGCTGCCCATGATCCGGGGCGCCCCGCGCAAGTGGGCGACCGGCGGGTCGTCGGGGTGCATCCCCAAGCGGACCCCGGCGCGCTCGGCGGCGGGGACCACGGCGTCGAGGAAATAGCCCAGCGCCTCCCACATCGCCTCGCGCGCTGCCTCCGCGTCCCCGGGCGGATCGGCGATCCGCGGGAGTCTGGCGGCGGCATCGGCCCTAAACCCGGTCACCAGCGCGCCCCCGCGGCCGGGCAGGTCCACGGCGGTCCGCGACCAGGATGAAACAGCCATCCAGTTGTAGCAGAGCACGCCGATCCCGAGGTTGCCCATCGCCTCCACCTGCTGGATCACGGCCGCGATCGCCTGGTCCAGGGCCTCCGTCAGGCGGCCGAAGGGGCGGTGTTGCGGCCCGGTGACGTCCGCCACCAGCACCGGCATGGCGCGTCCGGCCACCTTGGTCTGGGGGGTGAGGCCGCGGATGGCGGGCGGCAGAAACTGCCGCCTGAAGCCAAGCTCGTCCAGGATGTCGCCGACAACAGGGGTGTAAAGCGCGGCGCAGACGGCCTCCCAGGCTTCGTCGGCGCCCGTAGCGGTCATCGTCATTAGTTAACCTCCTAGATGACCATCTTAGCAGATAAGTTGCCCCCGGGCGGGCCCTCAGTCTTCGCGCAGGCGCTCCCGGCGCAGCATCAACGCACTGACGTGGCCGTCAGCGCGAAACTCGTGCAGTTAGTCAAGCACTCTCGGCTGAAGGTTGGTGCTGGACAACACCCGGTAGAAGAAGCTGTCCGAGTCGCCAAAGTACTGGCCGTAGAACACGTTGTAAGTCGGATCGTCGCGCCAAGCAACCGCTGGCGCCTTCACCACCGACGCACGAGCGGCGCGCCAATCGTGGCTGGACACGAAAAGCTTGACTGCGGCGAGGTCAGCCCGCCCATGAACCCAAAATGTGTGGACCACAGACCCACTGCCGAGCACCAACACAACCACCAGCCCAGCCGCCTGAAGCGAACGCCACGGGCGCCGGGCGGCCGCCAACGTCCAACAGACCATCAGATACAGCGCGACCTGGGCGGGGATAACCGCCCGCATCGCCAAGTCGTTCGCCGCCCCGAACCGCATTAGCGGCAGAACGAACATCATCGCCAACGCGGCCCACCAGATCGCGCTGCCGCGCAGCCTGGCCCCGACCAAACCGAACATCACGCCAAACTCGAACACCCAGAACACAGTCAGGCGGGCGAGGTCCGTCCCGCTTTGCGGTAGCTGAAGCAACACCACGTCGCGGTTTAGAGTCGAGGAGAAGAACGGCCCGAAGACGACCAGACGGCGAACCGCTTCAACAATGACCGAACCAGGCCGACGAAGATCACCAGGCAAAGCCACGTCCAGAGCAACAACGCGGCCCAACCGACGGCCATGGGGCCGAGTTTGCCGACCAGCGCGGCTGGCAGCCAGAATCCGAAGTAGTAGGTCAACGGAAGACTGCCGACCGAGCTGTCGATCACGACCGGCCAGGGTTCTACCACCAGCATCTCGAAGATGACGTTGCGCCAAGCGTGGTCGCTGTGTTGATATGACACCCCGCCTATGCCGGATAACACTGTACCGGCGGCCATGATCAGGCAGACGGCCGCGCCTACAGCCACGGTCCGTCGGCTGCGGGCCGGGACAAAAACCTTCGGCGCCGCCAGCCACATTCGCCACAAGCCGACCCCCAGAGCGGCCAACGCCGGTACCAGCCAATACCACTTCAACCATCCGGCGAAGAACAAGGCCGTCGGGGCCGCGAGATACACGTAAGCAACCCGGACCGGCCAAGCCGAGCGCTGTCCGCCCATGGAGACGATGCCGTCAGGCGCGTCCTCCCGCGACTGCCTGCGGTGGCCAGATGCAGCCGGGCCGAGACTGGTCGGGGCGCCTCTCACCATCGTGCGCCCAGATCGCGCAGAGCCTGATAAACCGGGAAGTCAGTCATCACCGAAACCGCCGGAAGGATCGATAAAGCGTCGACTGAGCCGACCACGGACTGGCCTTGACCCATGTGCCAACAACTGCGGATACACCCATTACTAACTCCAACTACGGCCGGGAAAACGGCTACGCCTGGTCCAGGCGAGCGTCCCAACAGGTTAACATGGCGCCATCACCTCTCCAGAAGCTTGAGGGCGCATCTGGATAGCAGTTTCGGGAGCGAGGCGGACAACACGGGCAGCGTTCAACGCCCAGCCTAGCGTAAGACTATGTATAGAATTCTTACATGACCGTCGCGTACTCCGTTTTGACCGCCAAAGGCCAGATCACGCTGCCTGCCGAGATGAGGCACCGGCTGGGCCTATCGCCTGGAACCCGGCTAGCGATCCGCGAAACCGGGGACCACATCGCCATCGAAGTGCCCGCCGGGATTGAGCGGGTGCGTGAGCGGCTCAAGGCAGAGGCCCAGGCGGCCGGGACCTGGAATCAGCCTTTCGACCCAGCGGACGGGTGGGCTGACGCGGCCGCTGACAAGCTGGTGACCGGCCATGCCTAGCCTTGACACCAACTGCCTGCTCCGGTGGCTGCTGGGCGATGTCCCCGCACAGCAAGCTCGCGTCGATGGGTTGATCGCCGCCGACGCCAGCCTCGCGGTGGAAGACGTTGCCGTGATTGAGGCGGTGTACGCCCTCGAACGTTCCCTGCGGATCGGCCGCGAGACGATAACCGAGGCGATCAACACGCTGGTGGGCACCAAAGCAATAGCGATGGACCGTGACCTGTGGCACTCGATCCTAAAGACGTATCTGTCCCACCCCAAACTCTCCTTGGTAGATATCTATCTGGCGCAACGCGCGCGCCGCAGCGGCCAGACACCGCTGTACACCTTCGACGCCAAGATGATTAACCAGCTTGCCGATGCCAGCCCGGTACCGGCCGCCGAAGATTGAGCCGCGGCACCGCCCCTAGCGAAGTGTCTGCTGCGCGCAGACCTCCGGCTCTTGGCCACCGCGTAGCGTTGACAGTGTTGTCATGCCGCCAGGATGCGATCATGCTTGACCCGAATGGCAGCGCAACGACCCAGACGATTGAACGGAGGGACAACGATGTCCGACTGGACCGACTACAACCAGGCGGCTGCCGCCTTAGCTAATCCTGCCTTGCCCGCGGGCGAACTGGCGGCCATCGCCGCCGCCCAACCGGGCCTTAGCTGGCAGGTCGCGGCCCATCCCGCCGTCTATCCCGACCTGCTGCGGTGGCTGGAAGCGCAAGGCCGACTGACGCAACCAGCGCTGCCAGCGCAGCCAGCGCCGCAAACCCCGCCGCGACGGCACAGGCGGCGCAAAGTAGTGCTGATAACAGTTGTCGCCGCCTTAGCGGCGGGCGGCGGCGCGGCCGCGCTGGCCAACATTCTGGGGGGTGGCGATGCCGCCCTGCCCGCGCGGCCCGCGGTTAGTGGCGCCGATTCTGGTCTGAACCCATTCGCGGAGGCTCCGGCCGGAGACGCCTCCGGGACAGACATCATTTCGTTGGTGCCGGGGGCTGATCCTGCCGTCTATGGGGCGGACGAGGTCCCCTACACGGGAGCAGCCAGCCTGAATTCCGTCGCTGAGGCCCA
Source organism: Bifidobacteriaceae bacterium (assembly GCA_031258055.1). Taxonomy (GTDB): domain Bacteria; phylum Actinomycetota; class Actinomycetes; order Actinomycetales; family WQXJ01; genus JAIRTF01. The sequence continues at coordinate 5,239 of JAIRNM010000265.1, read as the reverse complement.
CGTTGGCTTCATCCTTTCTGGTGACGGCTCGGAGGTCCGGGCTTTCCATATCCAAATGGCAGGCGGCGTTCTCAGCGATGACTTCGGCATCACCTCGATGATCCAGAGCACCACGGAGTCATTCCCAGTCACTGACGGCGAAGCCGAACTCACCATGGCCGACGGCGTGATCCTCAGCGTGCGGATCAGCGACGGGCAGGCCACTGGCGTACTCAAGTACACCGGTCTGATTAGACCCCGCGACTCTGACATCGAACAGCTTGCCGACTTGGGGTCCGGCAAAGCCGTCCTGACAGCTGAGCGATAATCCGCGTCTGGGCCGGATGGTCAGTTCGTCCGCCCTTTTGGCCGGGTCCGCGCGCGGAGCCCACTCAGGCCTTGAGGAGGTTAACCGTCGCCGCCAAATGCACAACTCTTACAAGAGTCACGCCGCGGGCCAGTTGGGCGGGGGCGCGTCATAGGCTAAGCTATCCGGGTTGCGTCCGCGCTGCCGCGCGGAACCTATCCAAGCTTTCAGGAGTTTCATCGTGGCTGCCAAATGCGAAATCTGCGGCAAGAAGCCGGGTTTCGGCTTCTCCGTGTCCCACTCGCACCGCCGCACCAAGCGGCGTTGGAATCCGAATATCCAGCGGGTGCGGGCCAAGATCAACGGCACACCGCAGCGCCTCAACGTCTGCACCAGGTGCATCAAGGCGGGCAAAGTCACCCGCTGACAGCAGTAATCCAGGCCCGGATCGCGCGCGGTCCGGGCCTTTTCGCTCAGCGCGAACCTGACCGCGCTGCGGGTGAATGGGGATCAGGACTCCTCCAACGGGTAGAGCCATGTCCGAAACTCGCAAGAGGTGTCCTGGCAATAACGCACACGAGTCGCCACGAAAAACAACCTTCCCGCGGCGGAAACCAAAACGCCATAATTCTCGTCGTTGGAGAGGAAGGCGTCCCCCCAGGTTTCCTCCGGGAAACGCATCGACCACAGCTTCTGGCCGCCATTAGCCGCATCAAAGGCGATCAGGAAGTCGAGCGGATCGGGACCGGAGCCACGACACACCAGATACAAGACTTCCGACCCGAGACGCGCCGTACCTTGGTACTCCGGACACCGAGCGGTAATCGCGAACGTTTCCGAGCCGTCCTTCAGATTGAAACCGGCTAAGCCTTCCTCGGAAGTGTCGTCGTCATAGGTCCTCATCAAGACCGTGTCACCCGCCAGTTCAAGGAACTCTTCCGCTTCGAGAGAGAACGCCTCCTGACCGGTCTTCGTGTCCAACGCCCGGAAAATCCCGCCTTCGGGAACGAAGACGTAACCACCACCAGAGCCGACCAGGCTCCACCATTCGCGGAAATTAATCAAAAGGTCTGTTTCTTCTGCGAAATCCGCACCCTCGCGGCGCTCGAACTGCCACAATTCGCCGCCGGTCTTCGGATCAACGCCACTGATTCGGTAATGTCCATTAGCTGCGTCGCCGCGCAACACCACGCCATCGCCGGTTATGGCGTAAGCGATACCTTCGTCGTACTTAGACGCGGCTCGCCCGTCTTCGTCGACAGCATCGGCACCGAACGGCGCCAATTCACCGGTCTTGGCGTCCACGTAGCCGTCCGCTGTCAAGACAAAGGCCACCGTCTCGGACTCTAAGCACTCAAGCCGCTCGAAGTAGAAACTTGGTTCGTCGATAACGGGTTCAGCTTTCCACAGCTCGCGTTCCGATTCGTCCGGATCTACAGCGAACAGCTCGCCCGTCGAGCTGCCGTTCAAACCACCCACGAGAACCACTAGTTCACCGATAGGCCGTACACAAAAGGCGTCTTCGAGCACTCCAATGATTCGCCCTTCGGCATCAACCCGCGCGGTCACCGCCGACAAGTCATCGTCACTGACTTCGAAACTAGCCAGGAGCCCTTTGTCCCCGAGCGGGCAGATTCTTGCGGAGTTAATAATCTCATAGCTGAACCCTGGCTGGTCATCCATGAAATCGATACTCCACTTGAGTTCAGCCGCGTCGAGGTCAACCGCGCCGATAACCGACGCGATCTCATCCTCTTCGTCGAAACTGGATCCGTAGACCAGCGCTGTGTTCTGATCTAACGTCGCCATCCCGTCGCCTGACCAGTACGGCAAAACCCAGTCGAGGCCACCGCCCAGCAATTCGCCCGGTTCGATCGGCTCGCCCCAGGCTGGCTGCTCCCTGATGTCGGGTGCGGGCGTCTTAGTGCCGCTGCGACCACCGCTGCTGGGGTCCGGACGCAGCACCAATGCCGCCACCACACCCAAGACCACCGCCAGCACACCGGCGCCAACCGCCCACGGCCAACGCTTGGGCCGCCGCGGCGCGCCACTCCCCCAGGGCGGTGCTGGCGTACCAGGCATCGCTCCGCCCAATATCGCGCCCGATGCCGCCGGAACACCCGCCCCACCATAGGTCGGTGACATTGGGCTGGGGTGAGCCACAGCGCCGCCCCCGAAGGGTTGGACCGCTGGGGACACCTGGCTAGGCTGAACCACGGCATCGCCCACCAACGCTTGGGCCGGCGGGGGCGCCTGGCGAGGCCGGGCAACGGCATCGCCCGCAAACGGTTGCGCCGACGCGGCAGGCGCAACTGAGGCTGGTGGCGGACTTGACAACGCTTCGGCCGCCGGGGCGCGCGCCGCCAGTACCGCGTCAACCTCCGGGGAGCCAAGCAGCTTCAACCACGCCGCCAAATCCGGATACAACCGCGGGTGGCCCGCGACCTGGGGCGCTAGGGCGGGAAAAGCGCCCGCGATAACCATCAAATCGCCGGGATCAAGATTCGGATCGGCGAGGCGCTCCAGTGCGGCGTCCTGGCCTAGCTGCGCATCAAACATGGGGATCTCCCTCGGGGCCGTTCAACAACAGCCAACATACCGCCTACCGCCAGCAGCTCCATCATCTGTCTCCGTAGTGACCTCGGCACTGGTAGATCTGCGGGACTTCGTCTTTGATCGCGAAAACCAAGCGGTTGGACTTGTCGATTCGCAGACTCCACCAGCCAGTCAGGTCACCTCGAAGCGGTTCGGGCCGACCGATCGTGGCCTAACGATTTCGTTCGATGTCACGGATCAGCGAGTTGATTCGCTTTAGCGTCTTCCAGTCCTGAACTTGCCAGTAGAGGTAGTCTTCCCAAGCCGCCTCATGCCAGGACTTAAGCATTCAGTCCTCGATTAGGTCGTGTACGGACATGTTCCGGCCAGCTTCGACGTCGGCACGGACTTCACGCAAATGAGCCTGATTCTCCTCGGCGAAAAAGGGATCGACTGACACTTCGAAGGGAATACGGCGCTCCCGTGCCATCTTCTTCGCGAAGATCGTAAATGCCGTCGTCATGGTAATACCAAGATCGTGGCAGGTTTCTTCCATCGAGCGCTTGAGGGCGCTGTCAATGCGAAAGTTGACCGACGCTGTAGCTGGCATGGCCCCTCCTTTTTCGATCCTCCATACGTGCAATGCAATGATATCATCTTTGCGATGAAGTTACGGCCATCAAAGTTACCTACGCGCCGGTCTTCGGGTGAATGGAAATCAAGACTCCTGCCGGGCGCCGCGGCGGCGGTCGGGGCGCGAGAAGCCAACACCGCGGATGGCCCGGATCCAGTCAGCCAAGCCCGGATAGCAGTTCGGGTGCGCCATGGTCGGTTCGCCCAGTTCGGGGCGTTGGATAGCGATCTGTTGCAACTCTGCGGCCGGAGTAGCGGGATTAGTCGAAGCAGCCGGGGCAGGGGCGTTCATTTCGGGGGCCATACGACCATCGTCTCCAACAGACGACCCGTTATGGAGCCCTCTCCCGCCGTTTAGGGCGCATGCTAACCTGTATGCATGAATGCAGCTATAACCCAGGCGCCCGGCCGCGCGCGCCGCAAGGCGGAAAAGTCCCAATCGACCTCGATCCGAGTGGCGAAGGCCACCCGCGACATCCTCGCGCGGGAGGCAGCCGAGGCCGGGATCAGCTTGGCGGCCTATCTGGACCAGGTGGCCGCCGAGGCGGAATTGGAACGGGTATTCGCGGAGTTCCGCGAACACCGCATGCAAGCGCTGGAAGACCCCGAGTTCGTCGAGGAGTTGATGGACTGGGAGAACGCGGACCTGGGCGTAGACTACGGCGGCGACGACGATTGGCCCGAGTTCAATGAGCGCTGACGCGCTCGCCTCGTCTGCGGCTTGCCTCAACTACACGAATGGATTGCGAATGCGCACACCGCGCAGGACCGCACCGTCGGCCAAGTCCTCGGTCAACAGTTCCTCGCACCCTCCAGCCGCGGCTGCCTCGAGTATCAAGGCGTCCCAGTGGGAGAGTTGGTGACGCCGACCGGTTTGGACGGCGTTCTTGACCAGGGAGGCGGTGAGCGGAATAACCCGAAACCGCGCCCATTCGGCCACTGCCCTCTCCGCGTCCGCTGGATCGACCGGTCGTGCCAGCTTGCGCGTCACCGTCCAATAGAACTCAGAGAGGACTTGGGCACTCAACACCGGCTCGACGTCCAGCAGCACTTGCTTGGCACGCTCTTGCTTGTGCGGCTCGTCCTGGTCGAAATAGTAGACAAGCACATTCGTGTCGATGAAAGCCTCAGCGGTCATGAAGCGCTTCCCGCGTCCAGGTCCTGCCCTGCGGTCCCGAACCCGCCTTAGCCCTGCCGACAAGCTCGTCCAGGCTGGCTAGGATCGCCCTGCGTTCGGGCGCCGGATCGGCATACTCAACAATGAACTCGCGGACCAGAGCGTTGACAGAAGTCCCCTCTGAGACGGCGCGAAGACGGGCCCGACGGAGCTGGGCGCCGTCAATGGCAAGCGTGAGATTGGACACGGATTCAGTGTAGCACTGAACCCGTGAGCGCTTGACTAAGCCCGAGCGGGCGACCATGTCGACGGCGTTGTCGCTGAGCGTTTGGGAGACGTAAGTGTTGAAACTTCGGTGGCAGTGGTTGCCCCCTCCCGCCGCTTATGGCGCATGCTAACCTGTATGCGTGAACGCAGCTATAACCCAGGCGCCCGGCCGCCCGCGCCGCAAGGCGGAAAAGTCCCAATCGACCTCGATCCGAGTGGCGAAGGCCACCCGCGACATCCTGGCGCGGGAGGCAGCCGAGGCCGGGATCAGCTTGGCCGCCTATCTGGACCGGGTGGCCGCCGAGGCGGAATTGGAACGGGTATTCGCGGAGTTCCGCAAACACGCCCTCATCGCGCTGGAAGACCCCGAGTTCGTCGAGGAGTTGATGGACTGGGAGAAC
>JAIRNM010000158.1 GCA_031258055.1 Bifidobacteriaceae bacterium | reverse complement strand
GTCAAGACTCGGGGCGCAGGTCGGGTGAAGGGCGGGCGGGACGACGGCATCGGGCACATACGGCACGACCGAGGCCAACGCCGACCGCCGCCGCCGACCTGACCGGGCGAATTGGCGCCACTCAGTCTTTTCCCGAGCGAGTTGGTGCGAGACAGCCATCGGTTCACTCTAACCGCACGGGAGCCCAAGCTAGAATCGAGGTTATGACTGTCACCAAGGCGGTGATTCCCGCAGCCGGACTGGGCACGCGGTTCCTGCCCGCCACTAAGGCCGTGCCAAAAGAACTACTGCCGGTGGTTGATGTGCCCGCCATTGAATATGTCGTCAGGGAAGCGTCCGCCGCGGGTCTGTCCAACGTTCTGTTGATCACAGGGAAGACCAAAGGCGCGATCCTCGACCACTTTGACCGGGCTTGGGATGTGGAAGCGCTCCTGGAGGAGAAGGGCGATTTGACGCGGCTGCGGGCTATCCGCCAATCGGCTGAACTGGCCATCATCCACGCCGTCCGCCAACCGGCGCCGCGCGGATTGGGGCACGCTGTCCTGTGCGCTAAGGAGCACGTCGGCGACGAGCCCTTCGCCGTCCTGTTGGGCGACGACCTGATTGATGCCCGCGACCCGCTGCTAACCAACATGATCGCTGTGCGCCAGGCCCTGGGCGGTTCGGTCGTAGCACTGATGCGAGTGCCGCGCGATCAGATTTCGCTCTACGGTTCGGCGGCGGCTGAGCCAGTGCCTGGCGTGGTCACACCTGAACTGCCAGCCGGTTCGGTTTTCCGTTTATCTGAATTGGTTGAAAAGCCGTCTCCGGCCGAGGCGCCCTCCGATTTCGCCATTATTGGGCGTTATGTGCTTGATCCCGCCGTATTCGCGGTCCTAGAGGAGACGGCGCCGGGACGCGGTGGCGAGATCCAGTTGACTGACGCCTTGGCGGCCCTGGCGCAAGTCGATCCCGCCGCTGGTGGCGGCTTGCACGGAGTGGTTTTTTCCGGTCGACGCTACGACACTGGCGACCGGCTCGACTATTTGAAGGCCGTGGTCCGCATGGCCCTTGACCATCCTGAGTTAGGTGCGGACTTCGGCGCTTGGCTGACTGAATTCGTCGACGGGAAGGACCGCGACTCCTCCCAATGAGCGCGGATGCTCCTGTTCTTTCGCTCGCCTGGCCCGCCACTTTGGCCGATGGCCCGGTTAAGCTGCGCCCAATTCGCCGCTCTGACCAGAAGCGTTGGCTGGCTTTGCGGGAAGCTAACCAGGAGTGGCTGGCGCCTTGGGACGCGACCTCGCCCGCAAACGGTGAACAGAAACCACCCAGCTTCGGGGCTTATGTCCGCCAATCCCTCCATCAAGCGCGGGAGGGTCAGTCTTTGCCCTGGATGATCGAATACGACGGGGAATTGGCCGGGCAGCTAAATGTTGGCGGCATTGCTCGCGGCGCGGTCCAGAGCGGCACGATTGGGTATTGGGTTGGGCGCGACTTCGCTGGGCTCGGGATCACACCCACAGCTGTTGCCCTGGCCTTCGACCATGCTGTCAGCGCCGGAGGGCTGCATCGCTTGGAGGTTGCGATCCGCCCGGAAAACAGCCGCTCATTGCGGGTCGTCGAGAAGCTCGGTTTCCGGGAGGAAGGATTGCGGCCGCGATACCTCCATGTTGACGGCCAGTGGCGGGATCACCGGATATTCGCTCTGACGTGCGAGGAAGTCCCAGAAGGACTGTTGAGGCGCTGGCATGACGCCAACGGCACAAACTCTGATTGATCGGCGCCGCCGCCGTCCCGCGCTCGTCACTTAGGCCACTCCAGCCACATTAGCCACTCAGCTTACAGGTCTGCGATTCGCCTGCCCGACACTCCGCGAAGGTTCCATCGCACCAGGCCAAAGCCCAATTAGGTTTGGGGAAATGGTGAGTTCGGTTCCCGCGGGGCTGGTGATTATTCCGGCCGCCGCGTTGTGCATTGGGTACCTGCTTCCATATGCCTCCCGTCGACGTGCGCAAAGCTGGGAGGTACCGCTGGAAGACAGGTTCTCGCTCAGCGCCCGCGCGATTGAACCCACCGCCGAACCAAGCTCGCCGGGACCCTCGTCTGTCCCGCTGCTAGCCAGGACCGAAGCGAAGAGGACCGAGGTAATGCAAAGGCCAGCCACCAGTCGACCGGCCAAGCCGGTGCGCCCAATCACGCCCGCGCGCCCCTCCGGAGCCGGAGCACCCAAGCCCACCAAACGTCCGGGCCAGACCGGGGCTAAAGCCGCCGCCGCAGCGAAGACTGTCCGGCCAGCCAAGCCGGATCGTTCGGCCTCCGCCGGTCCGCCTGCTGCTCCCGCGAATGTCGATCACCGCTTCGTTCGGGCTCGCGCTGCTGCCATCCGCGCCTCTCTCACCGGCGCCTTCGCCTTGCTGATGGTCATGGCCCTAACGCTCAATCTGACCTCTGGGTTGACCATATGGGCAGCGGTCTGCTGTGGCGCGCTGACCGGGGGAATGCTGGTGCTTGGGCGGCGAGCCGCAGTGGCCGAACGCAGTGCCGCCGGGCGCGCCTCCCGCGTAGCTGTTTCTGCGCCGGTGCCCGATGCCGCCCAGCCAGCCACCGCTTCAACGGCCCGGCCTATTTCGCGGCCGGGCCACGGCCGTTCAGCCGGAGCCGGTAAAACCGCTGTAGCCGCCCGTGGTGCTGCCAGCGCTGATCGGGCCGAGGCAGGTGGCAAGGCTGCTAATAAGCGTCGGGCTGGTGCCGCCACCGAGCGCTCCGGTGAGAAGGCAGTGGGAGGCGGGACGACGGCATCGACCAGGGAAGCCGAAGCCCGTGCGGCGCGGCGACCGGGGGTATCCGGGCGCGTCAAGAGCGGGCGGACGGTCTACCATCTGCCGGAACCAGTCAAGATCACGCCGCTGGAAGCGGCCGAGTCGGCCGAAGACACGGTCAAACCGCGACGGGTCACCCCTGCTCGTCCGACCCCGGCGCCAGCCAAGGCGCAGCTACCGCGTGAAACGAAGCCCAAGAAGGCACTGACCCCAACGGCGGTTCCTGCCCCCACCTACACGTTGATGCCGGACGCCCCCAAGTGG
>JAIRNM010000095.1 GCA_031258055.1 Bifidobacteriaceae bacterium | reverse complement strand
AGTTCGGCCCGGTGACATGGAAGACCGGCGCGCCGATAAGGTCGTGGAAGTACTGAAGCCAAGGTTGCCTGTCGTACTGGGTATTTATCCCGAATGTCGCTAGACCAACCTCCTCAAGCAGCCAAATTGGCCTATCTACGCGAGAATGGAGAGGCCCGAGAGCGCAGAACGGCTGACTCTTGGCCCAAGCTCTGTACCGTTCAGCCGCTTCATGCCAGACGCCTTCTCGCAACGCGGTGACCCGCACCGTATAGGGAAGGGCCAGGCCGTTACCAGCGCCGATTCCCGTCGCTGAGTGCAGGAAACGGATTGTGAGCAAGTCATCGCCTCTGAAGCAGTCAAGCCATTTGGCCCACCCAGTTGAGTCGTCCGCCCAGAAGGCGAAACCACCGACACCTTGCGCGTAGTACGCCATGATCTGAGTGGAGGCCCCGCTATACCCTTCCGGGTACGGACACGGCGGGATGCCGCCGCTCTGCGCTGGCAGTGGAGGGGCTTGCCCACCCTGAGGGAAAAGCTGGAGAGGGTTTTTGAATAGATATCCCGTCGCGTACGGGTGCAGCAGATAGTTGTCGGTTCCTGCACCACCAAGTGCTGTCACCTGGTCAATGCTCGGGTATTCAACAGTTGCCACCTGTACGGTCCCCGTGTTGGTGACTTCTACCGAGAAGACGAGGTCATCCGAATCCGAGTCGAAGGAAGCAACAGCGTGCACAGTTAGGCCGTTCGGGCAGACCCACGCCATGTCCAAGAGGTCAGGATACTGGGTACCTGTAAAGGCGGCATCAGCCCTGGCGGGCGTCAACCACGCTGTCTCTGCCGACCCGGGCGCCGTCTCAATCTTCCACGCGGGTCGGCGGGACGAGTCTGGATCCAATAGGTCGATTCCCGCCACCTTGTTACATATCTGCAAGATATCACCTGTCGTAGCGTCAACTCGAAGAGCCAGTTCCGCGTTTTCGAGGGTCATGACTCCATCAACCGGTGTAGTAGCGTCCTGGTCAGATGTGGGCAATTCCACTGCCGGCGGCGCCGGTGGCAAGGACAGGGGCGGCGTCATCGGGGCTTGCGTCGGATCGGGCTTCGCCAATCTCAAGTATCCAAAATCAAATGCGGCGTGCGCAGGGGCGCCCGTCATGGCGATGACGCCCGCCTTCTCCGGGCTGGCCGACTCTGCCAGGGTCGTGGCAGTGGTCCAGGAACCCGCGCCGCTGGTCTTGTATTCAAAGGTATAAGTGCCCTCCGATCGCGTGATGCGGAGCCAGACACAGTTGTTGAACCCTCCTATAGTTAGGAGGGTTCCGAGACCAGTTCTATACAGGCGCAAGCTGGTCCCCCCTTGCAGTCCGAAGGTCAGGGCGTCTTCAGCGGAAAACTGGACGAAGAGGCCAGCATTGGCAATGGACGGCTCACTGTAGATCATGGTCACAACCGTTTCGAGTGACCACTCGGTGCCGTCGACGTCGATCCGGTATAGCTGTGGTGCCCTATCGACCAAATCAGTCCTATCATAGGCAATCCAGTCAGGAATAACGATTCGGGTGTTCTTCTGCGACACATCTTGCCCTGGGATATTCGGGGGAATGGAAATCAAAGGCCCGTGCTCGGGCACCCACCTCGTGCAGGCGTTGTAGAAGGTGTTGATGTCGCCCGTTTCCATTCCAATGTCCGGCGCGTTGGTACCGATTACGCACCTGAAGTAATCGAAACTCGCCGTCACGGCAGCTCCGTCATCGCCCCAGGTCTTGATTCCGAAGCCAACCGATTGGACGGTGGCGTTACCGTTCGGGCGATACTGACCATCCGCGACCCACCGATCCTCGGCTGCCGCCTTATGGAAAAAAGAAAAGACAGTGCCCGATTTCTCAATGCGTAGAAAAACCTCCGCAGACGGCCAACCGAGGAACACAGCTAGGTTCGGCGTACCTGATCGCACAGCCTCCAGTCGAAACGCACCGACGGTCGGCCCCCAAAGAAGCAAGTCTCCTGGTCCAAACCGAACGGCCAGACCAGCCGTGAAGGCGGAGCCCTCCACAAATGAGTCCAGTGCGAGCCGCGTCTCAATGGCAAAGCTTCCCGAGTTCATGTCGGATCGCGTGATTTCTGGCGAATTGTCTAAGCCAACCCACTGATCGTATGGCTGTCCACCAGGTACATTGATTCGCAAGCTGCCGGGGATCACAGCCAGATCGTAGGCGGGTCCACCCGACGAAAAGTTGGATGCCGTCCAGCCAATACCGAGGTCGGGGGAGTCGAAATCATCGAAAATCATGAGTTGCTGTTCCTATCCTCGCGTGTCCAGCCTGGGTCGAGCCGACAGCACACCGCTGAAAGGCCTCCGTCGGCGGGCTAGATTTGCCGATCATCACACCGTTGTGAACTTAGTAATCGATTACTAGAGCCTAGTCGGACCGCCCCGCCGGTGTCAATCGAACCAATTGGTTCCCGCGATCGCAAACGGCCGCCACTTCATCGCCAGGGCCCTCGGCATGGCGGCGTTCTTAGCGCGTGGGATACGGCGATTCGCCATTCAGGCAACGCCACCGCCTTACGAACTCGGGTTGGCGCCCAGCCAGCGACGGGGCAACTCAGCCTTCACGTCAACTCCAGGCTCGCAAATCGACTTGGCGCCGCCACTCGTCGCCGACATCCCTGCGGTTGGCCCTCCAGGCATGCCGACTCGCCGCCATCGGCTCGCCCACTTTGTAACCCACTCGGACCGGCCGTCGGCGCGCTGATGGCTTCGCGCTGATCGGGGTCTACTCATCTATTGACCGGCAACGACGCCATCCGAATAGACACACGCGGGGAAATGGCACGGGTGGGGAAGGCGTCACTTGTGGCCGCTCCGACTTACTCTCGAAGCGTTGCCCGGCTGCTGCCTTGACACATAGGAAATCGCCGCCTAATGTGGCTTGTAATCGATTTCACCGCCAAAGGAGACGGCATGAATGGCAATCAGGCAGGACCCGGATATCGTCAATGGTCTCGGAGATTTCTGCATCCCGGGGACAGTTTCTTTGAGGCGTCTTCCCGCCTTCCAGGGATGAGCCGACGCAGCTTCTTGGCGGGCATGGCGGCCGCAAGCGCGGGGATTGGCGCGTCGACCCTCCTCGGCGGATGCGCCGATGGTTCACAGTCGAACGGCGGCATGGCTGGGTCAGGTGGAGAAGGCGGTGAAATTGGCGGTGACATCACCTTCTATTTTGGGGCATCTTCCACAGGCGAAACGAACAGTCGCGAAGCCGTCGTCGCGGCGTTCGAAGACAAGTATCCTGACATCAAGGTGACCACTCAGATTGCTGGCGCTGATCCTCTTCAGGAGTTGCTAACAGCCATTGCCGGAGGCACTCCACCGGATGTCATGATGGCCTGGGAGTTGAGTTACCTGGGCATCGCGTCGCGTGGAGGGATGCTCGATCTCTCCTCACGCATCGCTGCCGACGCCGCCTTGTCGGAGCAGCTCAACACGGACGGCTCGCCGGTGTTGATGGGTACGTTCAGCGGCGGGGATCAGCAGTGGGCGTTGCCGGAACAGTTCGCCGGAATCTTCCTCTACTACAACCGGAGACTGTTCGAGGAGGCTGGCATAACTCCGCCGTCCGCCGATTGGACTGACGTCAACTGGAACTGGGACGCCTTTATCGAGGCTGCCCAACAACTAACCAAGACCTCGGATGGCAAGATCACCCAATACGGCTTCGTCGATGCTTGGGTCCCGTACCTAAGCGCCAGCGTGTTGGCGATGGGTAACGGCGTGGATTGGTTCTCGCCGCCTATCTCTCCGACCGAGAGCAACATGGATGACCCGTCCTTCATCGCCGGTTGGCAGTTCTATGCCGACCTTGCGAACAAGTACAAGGTAGCCCCTAAGCCGCAAGATGAGGGCGTCGCACCCGCCGCCGACCTGTTTGTCGCTGGCCAAGCGGCCATGTGCCTATCCGGTCACTGGATGTACGGTACCTTCGCGGAGGCCGAGGACCTCGATTTCGATGTGGCGGCGCTTCCTGTGGGACCCAACGGCAAAGCGGGCAAGTCAGACATCGGCGCCACCGGCCTAGCGATCGCGGCAGCCAGCAAGAACCCTGACGCCGCCTGGGAGTTCGTGAAGTTTTCCTGCGGCCCCGAAGGCCAGGAGATAATCGCCAAGTCTGGCCTGTTCGTTCCGATTCTCAAGTCCGTGATTGAGTCTGAGGCATTCGTCTCGGCCCATGAGCAAATAGAAAACACATCTGTGTTCAGCGGTGCCCTGGACAATGCCGCATACCTGCCGATCTCGCCCGCGTGGGGAAAGATTGAACCTCTCATCGTTGCCAACGCCAGCGAAGTCTGGCAGGGGCGGGAGACCGCTGCGGACTTTGCGGCTCGCATCAATCCACAGATCGACGAACTTTTGGAGACCGAAGGATAGAGCGAGAGACAGTCGAACAGCCCAGTCCACTACCGTGCCGCGCAAGAACGTCATCAGGAAATCGACAAACGCCACACCCCGCTACGCCCGATTCTGGCCCCACGCGAGTGGGTATCTGTTTGTGCTGCCCAACCTGGTGGCAGTCGCTGTCTTCCTAGCTTTCCCGCTCATCTTTTCGCTCTACCTAAGCCTGACGAATTGGGAGCTGCTGACTCCCCCCACTTGGGCAGGACTGGCGAATTACGTCGACCTGTTCGCCGATCCGTTGTTCTGGACGGCTCTGTGGAACACAGCTCTATTCACCATCGGCAGCGTCGTTCCAATTATCGTTTTGTCCCTCCTGTCCGCCCTCGCTTTGAACCAGAAACTATTCGGCATCGGCTTTTTCAGGGCGGTGGTTTTCCTCCCATTGGTGGCGTCAACTGTGGCGATGGCGGTGATTTGGATGTGGTTGTTCAACACCGATAACGGTTTGCTGAATTGGCTTCTTAGCCTTGCGGGAGTGGAACAAATCGGGTGGTTGACCGACCCGCACTGGGCTCTCATCTCTCTCATCATCGTCAGCGTCTGGAAGGGGGTGCCGCTGTCGACAGTCATTCTGCTGGCGGCCGTACAAAACGTGCCGGATCGCCTCTACGACGCGGCGTCGCTCGATGGTGCGGGCGTCGTGCGGAAATTCTTCGCGATCACTCTGCCCATGATAAGACCGACTATCGCTTTTGTATTGGTAATCTCGATAATTCAGTCGTTCCAAGTCTTTGACTTGGCATACGTGATGACAAACGGCAGCGGCGGCCCGGGGACGTCGACCTATGTGTTAGGCATCATGGTATTCCAGCATGCTTTTCGCTTCTACGAGATGGGTTACGCAGCGGCGATCCAGTGGGTGGTCTTCCTAATCTTGTTAGGGCTGACCTACATCCAGTTAAGGCTGTCGCGATCCGCGGAGGATGACCTATGACCGGATCGGCTGCTCCCCGCGCGCACAAGCACAGAAGAAGGAAACCGCTGACGCTGGCCCTCGGGTACCTGGCGCTAACGGTGCTCGCGACTATGGCAATCGGTCCCATCATCTGGGCCATTTCAGGCTCGTTCAAAAGCCCTGGCGAAGTATTCGTCACACCCCCGCAGCTGATTCCCTCGAGTTTCAATTTGGACAACTACGCTAAGGTGTTCGAATTCATACCCCTTGGCCGCCAATTGTTCAACACGCTCCTCTACGCTGCCGCCGTGACCACGGGTCAGGTGTTTTTCTGCGCATTGGCAGGCTACGCGTTTGCCCGGAAGAAGTTTTACGGCCGCGACAAGGTATTCCTCGCCTACCTCGCGACATTGATGGTTCCGGCGACAGTGGTCATAATCCCGCAATTCATGCTCATGCGCTCACTCGGCTGGGTTGACACCATAGCTGCCATGATCATTCCTGGTTTGTTTGGAAATGCCTTTGGAACCTACCTAATGCGGCAGTTCTTCCTATCCATACCCCAAGAGTTGGAAGAGGCGGCCCGGGTAGACGGCGCGAACCAGTGGCAGGTTTATTGGAGAATAATGCTTCCCTTGGCCCGCCCAGCTCTCGCGGTCTTGACAGTGTTGTCGATGATCACCGTCTGGAACGACTTCCTGTGGCCGTTGGTGATGATCCACAATGAAGACATCAGCACTGTGACCTTAGGCCTGCTCCATCTGCAGGGCTCGTACAGCACGAATTTCCCCGTCCTGATGGCAGCTTCGGTGATGGTTATCCTGCCTCCAGTTATTGTGTACCTGTTCGCACAGCGGGCATTCGTCACCGGGGTGGCCCAAGCCGGTCTCGCTGGGCGCTAAGGCGGACTCAAAAGCCTTGTCGAATGCGAAGGCGCCCCGAATCGCTAGCTGCGCGGAGGGCTCATCCCAAGGTCCGGCACGGGAGCGGATCCCACGTGCACCTCCATTGTGTCCGCCGTAGGCGCCGGAGGCCGGACGGTAGTTGGGCGGTCCAGATAGAACAGCGCGGTCGAAGCGATGTCGTCCCGCAATGGCAGGTAGCGCCAGCCACTGCGCCAGCCAAGGGCCTGTATGTCCACTCGGGGCAGACCGGTGCCAAAGTGGATCGGGTCAGGCACATGCCAGCGGTACATTCCGAAGCGCTGCTGCGATGCGTAGAGGCCGTCCGGTCGGATGATTTGGGGCAACCCAAGGTAAGGGGTCGAAAAGGCGGTGTAGCCCCGCCCGGGCACATCGAAATTCCACGCACCTCCGAAGTAGTCCTCGGTACCGGTGCCACAGATAGTCGGGTAGGCGGTGTCGGCGTCGAGGTAAAACTTCATTTCGCCCTCCCCCCACCATCCATTCGAGTTCGCGCCCCAGGCGAGATATGTGCCCACATAATGGCCCCGTCCACTCACATCCGAGAGGATCGTGTGGGGTGTTAGCTCTTCAAGGGGGTTTGATCGCCTCCACTGGGCATGGAAATAGGCGTCGCTTGCCTGTGGCTCACCCGACTCATAGGTGATTTGGAAATAGAGCCGCACCTCGGCGGTCGATTTGTTCTCAAGCGTCAAGCGCGCGCCTGATCGGAATGGCATGGGCCAGTAGGAATTGAATCCGCCGTGCGGGTTGGCGGCCACCATCTGCGAATTCACCTGCGCAAATACCCCCCAGCCATTGCAAAAGAAGTCGCCGTAGGGCACCTCCACTGCGGGTTCGAGCGATCCGTCCCAATAGGCCCTCAAAACCAACGAGCGCCAATGATCCGCGTGGGTGGTAGCCCAAATGTGGGTAATGCGCCCCGCTCCCTCAATGGCTGCCAGTTCCTCGGTTTCACCGGCTTTGATGTCGACGCTAGGGGAGATCTTCCAGCCCGCGCCAAGATCACGCGCATGAACCGCCCCGGTGCCGGTCGTAGCCCTGCCGCCGCCGCCAGCCGAACCGTCTGGGTTTTCTGGGCTGATCGATCTGGTGCACACGGATCGCAGGGAACTGATCGAGCCAGGACTGCCAAATTCAGGCTTCATATCCGTTGGCTCCTCACGTTGCGCCGCAGTGCGCCGAAAACCCGTGCGCAGAGTCAGTAAACGATTTCTGAACGCCGATCCTGATCGCGTGAAAGTCCGTGATAATAGAAGGAATCACATCCCGACCTTTCCGACAAGGCTAACATTGATTCCCAGGCCATCTAACATCGCAGCCTTTGTTGTAAGGGCCGCCAGAGCGGTTGATTCGTCAGGCGCGTACACCAGTTGTACGTGGTTCGCCTTGTGCCTGGCCATGAATTGATCTCGGGTCACTCCCTCTAGCACCACATGAGCTATCGGCCACTCGGGATTCGTGATTTGCTTGCGCCGCAGGCTCTCGTCAGTAGGCAATTCGACCACTTTCCCCAGGAACAGATCAGCGTTGATGCAGTCATCGGCCAAGAAGACCCGGCTCAGGACCACGTCTCCTGCCTTAGACACGCCGTTGAGGGTGGAGCCGCCCGCGGGGAAGAACACCGACGCCTGGCGCCAGCCTTCCGCGTTACTGTATCCTCCAAGGTGGGACGCGGGAACTGCGCCCGATATCTCATAGGTCCAGACATATTGGCCATCGTATTCCTCTCCCCATCGCACGTCATGCAATGTCGTGTCTGGGAGTAGTCCCATCGCTCTCCACACCCTATTGGTGACCAGTGCGTCGATTGCAGCGCCCTCGTCGGCCTCGTTGAAGTGGGGAACAGCCATGCCAGCATAAAGCTCGCGACTACCGTCCCGACTCATTGCCGGGGGGCGATCCGTCGAGTTGAACAGACCTTCGGGCAGGTCGGACGCGGGAAGCAGGTCTTTGAGCCCTTGCTGGTACTGAATCCCGAACGCGTCAAGGCCAAAGTCATCCGCGATTCGAAGCGCCGCGATATACAACTTGTACTGCCAAATTAGCTGATCGGCAGTCAATTCAGTGTCGCCGTCCGTTCCTAGATGGAACCGCATGCCGCGCTCCACCAGCCACGCCCCCACCTGCTTCGCCTCGCCATCGGCGACGCGGAGCGTCTCAGCGTACAAAGCCGACTGCGACAGGCGCTCCTTGAAGATGCCAATTCCGTTGAGGAGGCCATCGTCAATAATCGCATTGAACATGCCCATGCAGCCCTCATCAAAGACTCCGATAAGTGCCTTATCAGCCAAGAGTTGTTCCGCCAGCGCCCTCCCGAGACGGACCTCGTCAGACGCATCAAGCCGAGGCAGATTCCGAACGTGGCTTTGATCGAGTTCAACCCGCCCGGTCTCAATCCACTCGCGCAGCCCGGCCAAGAACCAATCGTCAGTGCAATCGATCGACCACAGGCTCGAATAGGCGCGTCCAGCCTTAGTCAACCCGGCGTTCAGTCCAAGCAAACCGACCAATCCGGGCCATTCGGGCGCAAAGTTTCCGACTGTCAAGACAGGTCCGCGGTGGGTGACCAGGCCACCCAATACGTGGTGCGAGTACTGCCAGACCGCTTCGGCCACGACTAACGGGGCGTCCACAGGAATTGACTTGAACACTTCAAGGCCCATGCGCTGCGAAGAAATGAATCCATGCCCAGTAGTCGGGTCGACTGGATTGGCACGGGTGAGGCGCCATCCGTTGGCGGAGAAGGCAGTGGCCAGCGCCGCCTCCATTGCCGCCTGGGTTGACCACCCGGCTGAGTTCGCGCTTTCCCGCTGGTCACCGCTAGCGATCAAGTATGCGGTCTTGGGTTCCAACGCAGGGCGCTTGGGCGCCCGCGGCCACCGGTATTCATTCGCCATCATGCCTCCGCTCAATTCTCTAAGATGCTACAGAAACCGATTTCTCAAAGTCAAGGGCCGGTATCGAATCAGAGGTCCTGACGTCTTGAGACCGCCATTGATAGATGCCAGACTGGTTCACTAAGTGATTAACCAGTCCGCGCCGCTATTCCGAAGGAACTCATGGCCCGAATGATCGACGTCGCCCGGGAAGCCGGCGTTTCTGCAGCAACCGTTTCACGGGTACTCAATGGAAAACCCGTCAGGCAGGACCTCGCAGAAGCTGTACACCGTGTGGTCCAGGAACTTGGGTATTCGCCTGATCGCACGGCCCGCTCCCTGCGCAGACGGCATTCGGCTGTGCTCGCCCTCATCTTGCCGGACATTGAGAATCCGTTTTTCACGGCGGTGGCCCGCGGCGTCGAGGACATCGCCGAACAAGCTGGTTACTCAGTCGTGATCTGTAACTCAGACGATCTTCCAGACAAGGAGTCGCGGTATATCCAGGTGGCAGAGCTGGAGAACATGGCGGGGTTGATAATAGCCCCCACCAATTCGGAACCCAGCATTGATCGCTTGATTGCCAAAGGTCGGCCAGTAGTGATGATTGACCGCACAGTCAAACAGAACGTGGACCAAGTAACCTTCGACAACGTTGACCTCGGCTTCCGCGCCACGCAAGCCTTGATTGAGCGTGGGTGCCGCCGTATCGCTTGTGTGACGGGTCCCGTCAGCGCCTCGACAGCGCGCGACCGAGCGACCGGATGGCGCGCCGCGATTGCCGACGCCGGTCTTGACGCTCCCCCGGATTACTTGACGCACCAATCCTTCCGAGTCGAAGGCGCTCACCAGGTCATCGCCCAGCTCCTGGACCTCGCGGCCCCGCCCGACGCGGTGGTCGCGGCCAACAACCTTTCTGGGGTCGGCGTGCTCAAAGCTATCACGGAGCGTGGCATTGAAAACGATTTCTGCGTCTCTGTCATTGGCGATCTACCGTTCGTTACGACGCTGCTGCCCAAGGTGACCAATGTGCCGCTCAATCCCCGGGGCCTAGGCGTAATCGCGGCGCGCATGGTTCTGGAACGCCTGACAGGCCTGGACTTGCCTCCCAGGCTGGTGGTCTTGCGCGAAACGGCATCGTCACCTACCAGGGCTCTATGACCAAGCCTGGCGCTAAGGCGGAACCGCGGCGGGCCCTGGGCACCTGGCCACAGCCGGAAGCAGGCCTTTGGCCAGCGCCCAATCCTGGCTCTTTTGATGAACCTTATGGGCCAGTTCCGACCAGTTCGCCGCAGAACAGACAGGCGGCCCGCCCCCCAGCTAGAGACGCAGGGCATGGGTGCGGCTTACGGGCCCAACAGCGCCAACGGCACGACCGCCACGCCGTCGGGACGCCTGTGCGCGAATCTGCCTGCAGTCAGCACAACTTTGTCCAACACACGGCCCGGCAGTTCGCCTTCGAGCCAATGCAGATGGGCCACGTCCCTGGGGCCAATGTCGCTGCCCATCTTCACTTCGATCGCCAGCACTCTTAGATCATCGCGGGCCACGATGAGGTCGATTTCCCTTTCTCCGCCGCGCATGCGTAAATGCGAGACAGCAGCCATGTGCGGCTCCGCCAGCACACGAACTGTTTGCGTTGCCAAAGACTCGAACAAGGCCGACAGGAAAGTGGTGTCACGTCTGAGTTGAGGCTCAGACGTGCCCCTGACCAGCGATCCGACAGTCGCGCCAACCAAACGGGCAGCCAACGCCGGGTCCACCAGATGGTGTTTCGGCGCCTGGCCAAGCCGCCGCAGATGGGCAAAGGACGGGGTCCAGGCCGGTAGCGGCTCCAAGATCCACATCCGGGTGAGCAAATCGCGGTACGCCGCAGCCGCTTCCTTCGACGGCTTGGCGTCCACTCCTGGGGTGGCGGCGTCAAGCAGATTCGAATACGAAGCTGTGGTCGCTGTTGCCGCTCCGTAGGCGGCGAGCCAAGCAAGCAGAGCCGACGGCCGGCGGACGCCCGCGCCAAGGGCAAGGATGTCATGCTCCACGATTCTTCGGATATACCCGTTCAATAGGTGCGGGCGTGCTGGGGCCTCAGCGGAGCAAATACCAGGGAACCCTGAGGCGACAATCAATTCCGCGTAATCCCCAACGCCCAGTTCAGTGGCCCCCTCAACTGCAGGACGCGTGCCGGACAACAGTTCGCTGAACGAGATGGTTGGCTCCTCAACCGCGCGCTCGGGTAGGCTCATCGGTCGCATGGTCAAGCTAACCATCCGGCCCGCACCCGAATGCAGGTTGGCCGCCTTAGATGGCTGGGCCGAGCCCGCGAGCAGGAACCGTCCCGCCCCATCCCCGTGATCGACAGCGTAACGGACTTCGTCCCATACCGCCGGTACCCGCTGCCACTCGTCAATCAACGTCGGCGGCCTGCCGCGCAAGACCAACGACGGATCCGACATGATTGTGCGCCGGGTGTTCTCGCGGTCGAGGGAGAACGTTTCCGCTGCGCGCCGTTCGGCCGTAGCGGTCTTGCCGACCGCCTTCGCGCCCTCCAGCACAACGGCTGGCAGCATTCTGATGAGGTCGTCTAGCTGGGCGTCAACTATCCGCGGTTGATATATCACCCGCCTAACCTACCATTTGCGGGTGTTCTAACCCACCATATGCGGGTGTTCTAACCAACCATTTGCGGGTGTTCTAAGCCACCATATGCGGGCAGCGGTCGCTTTCTTAGGCGAAGTGATCCCAGCCTTGGGCGGTCGAAGCGGCTCCTTGGATCGTCACGCCCGGGCCGCCCTCCCCCGCCGCCAGAACATGGCCGATGCCGCGCCATCCATCTGGCAGCATCGCCTCAGCCGGGAAGGTGGCCAGGAGGGCATGATCTTCACCGCCGCCCAGCACCCAATCCGCTGGGTCGTGCTCAAGCATCCGCGCTAAAGGCCGCCAATACTCAATCGCCTCCGCCAACACTGGGCTAGATGGTTCTATGATCAACCGAACCTGGCTCGCCTTAGCCAACCTGGCAGCGTCCTTGCCCAGCCCATCGGAAATATCAAGCATCGCTGTAGCCCCTGCCAGCGCTGCGGCCTTGCCCTGGTCAAGGGGCGGATCAGGCCGCCGGTAAGCAGCGAGGGCAGAGCCGACAGCTAAACCAACGGTTGAGCTAGCCATCGAGCCAGCCACGGAGGCTGCGAGCGACCCGTCCACGGAGTCGGTGATCGAACTGGCCATTGACTCCGCGGCCGGGTCGGTGGACCGCTCATCGCCTCCGGCTTGGAGCACCGCTAAACCAGCGGCTGAACCGCCTAAAGGCCAAGTGAACCTGGAGCCTCTTCTTGGACCTCGCAGCGGCTGTGACGCATCGGGGCCGGCGCCTGGCTGCGCCCGCCGACACGGCCCCTGGTCGCCCGTTGGGGGCGAGGCCACGGCACCGGATACAGCCAGAACATCACCAGGCCGGGCGCCGGAGCGGGTCACCGGTTGACGCCCCTCTAAGTCACCGAAAGCTGTACCACAGGCAACCAGGATCCGGGCCGTAGACAAATCGCCGCCAACCACGCCGACGTCCCAACGACCGCAATAGGTCGCCAAGCCAGCGCTGAACCGACTTCCCCACTCCCCCGCCAACTGGTCCGGTGGGCCAGCCAAGGCGACGACTAGCGCCGTCGGGACAGCACCCATAGCGGCAGCGTCAGCCAAGTTCTGGGCCGCTAAACGCCAGCCGACGTCGAAACCGCTGGACCACTCGGAGCGGAAATGGACGGCATCGACCAAAATGTCGGTCGTGATGGTGGCGCGGCCGTCCGGGAAAGCGACCACAGCCGAATCGTCACCCGGGCCGAGCAGCGCCGCGGGCCCCTGCGGCAAGCCTGCCGTCAAGGCCGCGATCAGGGAATCCTCGTCCACGGCAAGATCAACGCAGGCCGGTCGGGCGGGCCAGGGCAAGCTCGATCAGTTCGCTGATCAAGTCGCGGTAGCTCAGGCCGGAAGCCAGCCACATGCGCGGATACTGCGAGATCGGGGTGAAGCCCGGCATTGTGTTGATCTCGTTGATGACCAGCGGCTCGGCCGCCGACGGGTCGTAGAAGAAGTCGACCCGGGACAGGCCCTCAGCGCCAATCGCCGCGAAAGCCCGGGCCGCCATGTCTTGGACCCGGGCGGTCACCGCTGGCGGCAGGTCGGCTGGACAGCGCAGATCGGCTCCAGCCTCATCCAGGTACTTGGCGTCGAAGTCGTAGAAGTCGTGGCCGCCTTGAACCACAATCTCGGATGGGAGGGAGCTTCTGGGAGGCTGGTCGGGTTTGCTCGCCCCTAACACCGCGCATTCGATTTCGCGTCCCGTGGCGGCCTGTTCGACTAGCACTCGCGGGTCGTGATGGGCGGCCGCTTCGATCGCCTCCGGCAGGCCCTCTGCCCGCACAACCTTGGAGATGCCGAGCGAGGAGCCAGCCCGGCAAGGCTTGACGAACAGCGGTAAGCCCAATTCGAGCGCCCGGTCTATCGCCGCGGCGGGATTGGCTGCCCAATCAGCCGGAGTGATGACTGTATACGGGAGGACCGGTAGGCCGTGCGCCGCCAGGACGCATTTCATATAGCCCTTGTCCATGCCCACGGCGCTAGCCAGGACTCCCGCCCCAACATAAGGCTGATCCGTCAGTTCGAGCAGTCCTTGAACGGTGCCGTCTTCGCCGAACGGCCCGTGCAGCAGCGGGAACACCACATCAATAGAACCGAGCGGAGAGAGTGTGCCGCCGTCCGGCAAGACACGCCACTCGGTCGAACCGGCTTCGGTCGGCGGGAACACTTCCGGTCCACCAGTCGGCACTACCGGCAATCGGCCCTGGTCCGGTCTCAACGCCGCTGGGTCATCCGGCACCAGAGTCCAGCGGCCTTTTGGCGTTATGCCAACCAAGACTGGCTCGAATCGGCTGCGGTCAATCGCTTGGAGGATCGACCCGGCTGTCAAGCAGCTAATCGAGTGCTCGCCGGAGCGCCCGCCGAACACCAACGCCACCCGGATGCGGGCGGAAGGGGTCTGATTCATCGCCTCCAAGGCTACCCCGGACCCCACGACACCAATCCCGTGAACACCAGCAGGCTGGGTTCAAGCTCCAGACAGGCGACCTATCAGGTGCGGGCCGAGCGGTTCCGATGTGGCGAGGACTACTCGGGTCACGCGCCCTGGCTGGTCGACCGGGCCCAGGTTCTGTCCTCTGAGGTCGCACAGAGTCTGGCCACGCCCAGGCCCGGGGGTGGCGTCCACCTCGATTTCGACGGCCGGGGCGTTGGTTGGCTTGATCACCCCTACGGCCAGAGCCGCCGCCAGCGGGTCATGGAGCGGGCAGCCACGCCGTCCGAAGACCGGCACATGGAAGTCGAAGTAGTGATCAAGGATCTGGCCGAGAACTCGTGGCAGGGGGCCCGGCGCGCTGAGCAGACGCGCCCGGTCGGCATCGTCCAAGGTGTTTTGCTGGGTGACGTCTAAGGGCACGAGCGTCACTGGCCAACCGGCGGTGACGACCTGCCGGGCCGCCTCCGGGTCGTTTCCGATGTTAGCCTCGGCGACGGCTGAGATGTTGCCGGGAACCATGGCGGCGCCTCCCATCACCGTCACCGAGGCGATCCGCCCAGCCAAGGAAGGGTCGCGCGACAAAGCTAAGGCAAGGTTCGTCAGCGGCCCAACGGCGATGATCCGCAACCGTCCGGCGTGCTCGCGCGACAGCCTGACCAGGAGGTCCGCCGCGCTCTCGGCGACCGGAGAGACTTGAGCGGGGGGTAAGTCGACGTTGCCAACCCCGTTCGCGCCGTGGATATGTGGCACGCCGCCGTTGAACGGACGGGCCAACCAGTTGGTAGCCCCGACGGCCACTGGAACGTTGGGCCGCCCGGCCAACGCCAGCAAGTCCAGCGAGTTGACGGCGGCGCGCGCCGCATCGGTGTTACCGCTGACCGTGCCGATGCCGACCAGGTCGACCTCGGGAGAGGCCAGAAGGTAGCCGAGCGCGACCGAATCATCCACGCCGGTGTCGCAGTCGAAGTAAACCGGGGAAATCGGATTGGTTGTCATTACGGTGCCTCCTTCTTTGAGCTTCAGATCTTCTGTCCGGGTCGAGGGCGGATGAACAGGCTGGTGACGAGCGCCAGACCGGTCACGCCGATCGACGTCCAAAGGGCCGTGGTGAAACCGCCGAGGGTCCCCGCGCCGACGAAGGGCGCCACCA
>JAIRNM010000043.1 GCA_031258055.1 Bifidobacteriaceae bacterium | reverse complement strand
GCATGGACAACCTTTGCGCGCGAGTTCCTTGCCCCCAGTTTGAGTTATCATGGCTCCTACGTGCTTGGGGTAAGGCCATAGCTAAGGGGGAAGCTGCGTGAGTTCTTTGCTGGCCGTGATCGGACAGGTGCCGAGGGTCTTCCGTGAGTACGCTCTGCGCGGGGCGCGGCAGGTAGCTGAGCTGTGGCTGTTGACTTCGTCTCCGGAGCGGTGGCATTTGGACTATTGCGCCAGTGTTACGCAGATCGATTTGGACGGATCGGAAGCCTTAGAGCAAGTGTCCAGCTTGGTTCGAGACAAGGTGGCAGGCGTGGTGACATTCGATGAGCGGTACGTGGAACTGACGGCCCGCCTAGCCGCTGCCCTGGGCTGCGCGGGCGCGTCTCCGGATGCCGTGCACAGGTTCAAGGACAAGTCGAGGCTCCGCGCCCTGACGAAGGACAGGCCGTATGGCGTCCGGTTCGGAGTGGCCAAGAACACCGATCAGGCGGAGCGAGTGGCTGAGGCATTGGGGTATCCGGTGGTAGCCAAACCCCGCGCTTTGGGAGGCAGTATCGGGGTTGTCAAAGCATCATCGCCGAAGGAATTGGCTGAAGCGTTCTCGCTTGCGACGGAAGCTAAAGTGGGCGATTTGGGTAGCGCGTATGAAGGAGTGTTGATCGAGGAATACGTCAACGGTCCGGAGGTCAGTGTTGACTCGTCGGTCAGGGGCGGTGTGACAGAAGTGCATTTCATCGCAGACAAGGTACTTGGCCCAGAACCGCATTTCGAGGAGTTTGGCCATGTTGTGCCGACCCAGCGTGATTGTGATCGAGAGGTGATCACCGCCACGGTCGAAGACATTCACGCCGTCGCGGGGTTCGACAACGGGGTCAGTCACATTGAGTTGCGACTGACGGGGCTCGGGCCGAAACTGATTGAGGCAAACGCCCGTCTGGGCGGTGACCTCATACCATATCTGGGATGGCTGGCCACCGGTGTCGACCTGGCGCGGTTGGCCGCTGAAATAGCCGTGGGCGTTCCCTCGCTCAAGCAAGACCGGAGAGCGCGGACGGCAGCGGTTCGCTTCTTGTATCCCGACGAGCCGATGGAGTTGTCGGAGATTGTTTGGTCCCCGCCGCCGCCAATCTCGGGCGTTGAGGTGGAGTTCGGGAAGCTGTTGCCCGCCGGTTCGCGGGTCGCTCCGCCGCCAGACTCCTTCTTGTCGCGGCCAGCTTACGTGCTCGCTCACGGCGTTGAGCCTGACGCAGTTATTGCGGCGGCTGCGACCGCGGCCAATGCGGTGAAATTAGTTGGAACGCGTGTCTGAGCGCGACCAGTCGCTTGGCCTGGTGGCGACTTTGCGTTCGATGCCGCGTGGCTTATATGTGATCGGCCTGGCCACTCTAATCTCTCGATCAGGCGGCTTCCTGGCAATTTTCGGATCAATCTACTTGACGTCTATTTCGATCACATATGACCAGGCGGTGGCCGTTTTATCGGCGGCAGGAATTTGCGGAATGGCTGGATCGCTGTTGTCAGGTCGCCTGGCGGATCGCTTCACCCCAAAGTCGGTGCTCATCGTAGCGTCGCTGATAAACTCAATGGCGTTGGGGGTTCTCGCCAGCCGTCCAGGCACCGGTGTCTCTGCTGCGATAGTTGTGGTGGCGTCCACTATGACGCAAGCGTTTGTGCCGCCTGCTGCCGCGAGTGTTGAAGCCTTTGCGCCAGACGCCGCATCTCGGACGCCATTTTTCGCGTTCTTCCGCCTATTTTTGAATCTTGGTTCAGCGTTGAGCCCGATGCTTGCTGCTGTGCTTGGTGAGACACGCTTCGACCGGCTGTTTGTCTACAGCGCTGGGGCGAACCTAGCGGCATCGGCGCTGTTAGCAACCATGTTCCGGACGACGGGAGCGCGCGGGCAGAAGAACGCATCTGAAACCACCGCTCCAGTTGATCGCGCCAATCCAACTGGTGTATGGCCCGGTGTGGCGGTCTTGGCGGCGCTGGCTGTCGTGGCGTCGGTGTACGCCCAGTACCAGTCGACTCTCCCACTGGAGATTCGCGCCACACACGGCCAACTCCGGCTGTATTCGGTCTTGCTTGTGGTGAATTCGGGCCTGGTCATTCTGGGAGAGTTGCCGCTAAGCCTGGTGACGCGGCGCTTCCCGATCCGCACGTCTTTGACGGCCGGAGTCACAATTATGACTATCGGTTTGACCGTGTCGGGTGCGTTCGCGGGATCAGTTGTGGCGTTGGTCCTAGGGGCGGTCTTGTTCACCGCTGGAGAAATGGTGTTCGCGCCGGTGGCGAACACTGCCGCTGCGTCCCTGGCGCCGGCGGGACGGGCAGCCACTTATCAAGGATATTTGAGTTCGGGGCAAGCGCTGGGGTTTGCGCTGGGGCCGGCAGCGGGCGTGGCGCTGTATTTTCGGACAGATTCGGCCGCCTGGGTGGTATTCGGGTTAACCGGCCTGGCCTGTGCGTTGGTGCTGGCCGGGGTTGTCCGCACTGGACCGCCGCTGCCAGAGGCCGCAAATGCCACGCCGAAACCAGAAGCAGAGTTAGACCGACCGTCGGACAGCGAAGGCTTGCAGTGCGATTAGTCATGTCAAGAAACGATTGGTCCGACCAACCTAGGCGAAGGGACAGAACGAGTGCCGCATGTAGCTGTGATTGACCCAATGAGCACCGGAAGTATGTATCCGCAGTTGCTGCTTGAGGCGGGCGCGAGGGTTACGGAAATTGCCACGACACGCGCTCGGGCGTTAGGGCGGCTACCCGAACCGCTTCCGGGAGTCGAACGGCGAATCGAAGTCGCCTCCCAGGTCAACCCGACGGACCTCGCCCAGCGCTGCCGCAAGTGGGGTGTGGACCGAGTAGTCGCGGGCTCGGAGCCGGGCGTTCCCCTGTCTCTGCGCCTGTCTGCCGCTTTGGGCCTCCCAGTTCCTCGACGGCCTCGTCCGCTGTACGACAAAACCGCCATGATGGAAGCCCTGGCCGCTGCCGGGGTGCCCAATCTGGCATTTCAAACTCTGCGTTCTGTGAAGGACGGCAAGGCGTTCTTTGATGGGTTTGACTTCGAGTCAGGGAGTCTCGTGCTGAAACCGGCCGTCGGAGCCGGCTCTGTTGGAGTAGTCAAGGTGTCTTCAGCGAAAGCAGCCGCAGACAGCCTCACAAGCTCATTGGGGCGAGCCAACGTGTTCGGCGAGAGAGTCCAGAGCGTGTTAGCGCAAGAGTATTGCGCGGGAGAAGAACATGTGGTCGACACTTTCTCGCATAACGGCGTTCACACCGTGGCGAACGTTTGTGCGTACCGGAAAACACTCACTCCCGATGGTCGGTTCGTCTATCGTGGTCTCCGCTGGCTGGCACCCGGGGACCAATCTGTGCCAACGGTAAGCGCGTACGCATGTAAAGTGCTAGACGCGGTCGGCCTCCGTGACGGCTGCGCTCACTTGGAGATCATGCTGCGGGGCGATTCCCCGTTCTTGATTGAACTCGGGGCGAGGGCGCATGGCGCGAGCCATCCGGCAAAGACGTACAGGCTGACGGGTGATTCCCAGGTCCACCGGGATGTGGCGTATTTGGCGTCGCACACACTGCCGGACGCCGGGTATGCGCTGAAGCGGCGTGGACGGATCGTCTTTTTCAGCAGAAGCCAAGCTTCAACCGTGACCGCGCTTTCTCCGCAATCGGCGTTCGCTAACCTCCCAGGAATGGAATCGCTTGTTTTGCACGTCGCCGCAGGAGACAGCGTTGCTGCCACCCGCGACCTCTTCGACAGCCTTAAACTGGGCATGTGCTTCCTGACCGGCAGTTCAGAGGAAGACCTTGACCGGCGTGAGCAAGACGCCCATGCGGCTTTCGGCAGCATCTTCGCTGATTGAGTCGACGACTCCGAGCAAATTCCCAAATCCTGCGGGGGTTGGCTATGCACGTGTGGCTGGCTTCACGGGGCGGCGTCAGGCTTGGAGGCTTGATCGGTCATGTCGAGGGCTTGGAGACGCGTTGGAGTCTGGCTGTGTAGGGTCGGCCACGCGGCGCGTTGTCCCTGATTGGGGTACGTTTCCGCGTGACCTCCCTCCAAACCGGACGTGCCCCGTTACGGGCATCCGGCTTTCCGATTGGTGGTGTTGACGTGATTGTTGGCATGGATCGTGGCGTGGCATGGGCTGCATACGATAAGTGTTTTGCGTCTCATGCGTTTCATCTGCCTGGCCCAGGGCGGCGGGTCGGGGATGTCGAGGGCTTTCAAGTCACGGACCTGGTGGGCCTGGACCTTTCGCCCCCGACAACCGCAAAGCTCGCATCTACCGGCGATCAACCGGGTAACGAGTTCGCGGCGTTTCCATGGTTCCTCACGCGGCACATAGTCAGCGATATGCGCCAAATGGCTAATTGAGGCTCGTATGCCCACGGTTTCAGCCGAAAATACCGAGAGCGGCCTCATTGCCGGTCTTCTATCGAAAGGCTATGCCCGAGTACACGTCGACTCGGTATCGGGATACCGTTCAGGCGCTATTGACGTTGCATCAAGCCCTAAGCGCGTGATTCCCAAAGATGGCGGCGGGCCAAATGGACTGTATTGCTTTGGGATACCCACCGAGGGGCTTAGCTGGTCTACGGCATCTGGAGTCAGGCCATACGCGGACTCGGTGATCATCACGGAAGCCGACGCAATCGTTCGCGATGCGCTGCTTGGAGGCGGCTAAATGACCGGGCGTGCGTGGTTATACCTGGGAACGCAAAGCTTCCTGGTGCAGTTCGTGGTCTGGGGACTGCGACCAGCGTCTTCCTACCATGCCCTTGATCTCGGCATCGCGCCGGCCAACCTAACGGTGCTGGCTGCGGCTTTCGCGTTACCCGCGATGGTGATCGCCATCCCAGCG
>JAIRNM010000345.1 GCA_031258055.1 Bifidobacteriaceae bacterium | reverse complement strand
GGCCGAGTTGGCGGCCGCCCTGGAGGCGGACGCCAAACTGATTGGTTTCAACGCCCGCAACCTGAGGACCCTGGCCGTGGACACCGGCACATTCGCCCGGTTGGCGCCTCTGGCCGGGTCGAAGGTTGTCAAGGTGGCTGAGTCTGGCGTTTCCGGCCCGCACGATTTGGCGGCCTACGCCCACCGCGGGGCCGATGCCGTCCTAATCGGCGAGTATCTCGCCTCGGCTCCGTACCCGGAGCAGGCGGTGAGAGAACTCGTGGCGATGGGAGCCCACCCGTCCGTGAGGTCTGCGCGCCGATGAGTGAGCGAGGAACAGGCCCGTACTTCGGCCCCTACGGCGGCCGGTTCGTGCCTGAAGCGTTGATCGCCGCGCTTGATGAATTGAGCGCCGCCTACCGCGCCGCCCAGGCCGATCCGGCCTTTCAGGCCGAGTTGCACCGGCTCTTGACGGTCTACGCCGGGCGGCCTACGCCGCTGACTGAGGTACCCCGGTTCGCAGCCGCCGGTGGCGCCAGCGCCCGCATTTTCCTCAAACGGGAGGATTTAGCCCACACCGGTTCGCACAAGATCAACAATGTGCTGGGTCAAGCTCTAGTCACCAAACGTCTCGGCAAGAGCCGTGTCATCGCTGAGACCGGTGCCGGCCAGCACGGTGTGGCCACCGCTACCGCCGCTGCTCTGATGGGCTTGGATTGCGTCATCTACATGGGCGAGGAAGACACCCGCCGCCAAGCCTTGAACGTGGCCCGGATGCGTCTGCTCGGGGCCGAGGTAATGCCCGTCAAGACCGGTTCTCGCACGCTCAAGGACGCCATCAATGAGGCTTTGCGGGATTGGGTCACCAACGTCGGTGTGACCAACTATGTCTTCGGCACCGCCGCTGGTCCCCATCCCTTCCCGGCCATGGTCCGCGACTTTCAGGCCGTCATTGGGCAAGAGGCGAAAGCCCAGGTGGTCAGTGCCGTGGGCAGACTGCCGGAGGCCGCTTGCGCTTGCGTTGGCGGCGGTTCCAACTCAATCGGTCTGTTCTCCGCCTTCATTGACGACCGTTCGGTTGGCCTTTATGGATTCGAGGCGGGCGGCGATGGGGTTGAGACTGGACGGCACGCCGCCACTCTGGTGGCCGGTAGTCCCGGCACGCTTCATGGCGCCAAGTCCTATCTGCTGCAAGACGATGACGGTCAGACCATTGAGTCGCATTCGATCTCAGCGGGGCTGGATTACCCCGGCGTCGGACCGGAGCACTCGTATCTGAAGGACTCGGGCCGGGCCAGTTATCGGGCGGTCAGTGACGCGGCGGCCATGGACGCTTTCCGCCTGTTGACCCGAACCGAGGGAATCATGCCCGCGCTCGAGTCCGCCCACAGCCTGGCCGGGGCATTGTCCCTGACCAGCGAATTGCCCACGGACGCGGTGATCGTGGTTTGTCTTTCCGGGCGTGGCGACAAAGACGTGGAAACGGCGGCGAGGTGGTTCTCACTATGAGCCAATCGGAAGCGGCTAACTCAAGCCGGGCGGGGCAAAGCTCGGCTGATCCGTCAAAGTCGCGGACGCCAAACGATCTGGCCGCTGGTGGGCTGGTCGCTGGCGGTCAAACGGCGGCCGACTGGACGGCATCGGACACTGATAATGGCGTGGCCGCGGCGATCGAACGGGCACGGCTGGGGGAGCGGGCCGCCCTGATCGCCTATCTGCCTTGTGGCTTCCCGTCGCTGGCGGCCTCGATCGACGCCTGCCGGGCGCTGATCCGGGGCGGGGTCGATGCCGTCGAACTGGGCTTGCCCTACTCTGACCCGGTGATGGACGGCCCGGTCATCGGTGAGGCAGTGACGGCGGCGCTGGCGGCCGGATTCAGAGTCGATGACCTCTTCGAGGCGGTGGCGGAATTGGCGCCAGTCGGAGTGCCGATCGAGGTCATGACCTACTACAACCCGGTTTTCCGGCGCGGCGTGGACCGTTTCGCCGCCGACTTGGCGGACGTGGGCGGGGCCGGTCTGATCACGCCGGACTTGATTCCAGAAGAGGCGGGCGAATGGATCGCGGCCGCTGATCGATTCGGGTTGGACAAGATTTTCCTGGTGGCGCCGTCCTCCCCGCCCGCCCGGTTGGCTTTGACGGCGGCCGCTGGCCGTGGTTTTACCTACGCCACTTCGACTATGGGCGTGACCGGCCTGAGGGAATCGCTGTCCGAGCTGGCGCGGCCCTTGGTCGAACGGACGCGGGTGGCCGGGGCAGACAATGTTTGCGTCGGTGTGGGCGTGTCCACTCCGCAGCAGGCTTCGGCGGTGGCCGAATTCGCCGATGGCGTGATTGTAGGTTCAGCCTTTGTGAAGCGTTTGGCGGCGGGCCGGGACCTGGAAGGCTTCGCGGCCGAGTTGGTGGAAGCGACCCGCCGGTGAGTGTCCTCGCGTTTCTGCCCAGCCCGACCCAAGGTGAGTGGCAACTCGGCCCATTGACGATCCGGGCTTACGCCCTGACCATGATTGCCGGGATTGTGGCCGCTGGCTGGATCGGGGCGAAGCGGTTGGCGGCGCGCGGCTACAAAGCCGAGGCGATGGTCGACATAGCCCTCTGGGCTGTTCCCTTCGGGATTGTCGGAGCCCGCCTCTACCATGTGGTGAGCAGCCCGCAAGCCTATTTCGGGGCGGGCGGCAATCCCTGGGACGCCTTCGCCATCTGGAAGGGCGGCTTGGGCGTTTGGGGCGCCATCGCTTTGGGCGCTGTCGGCGCGGTGATCGGCTCCCGCCGCGTCCATATCCCGCTCGGGGCGGTGGCCGACTCGCTGGCCCCTGGCATCGCTGTGGGGCAGGGGATAGGGCGGCTCGGCAACTGGTTCAACCAGGAATTGTTCGGGGCGCCCACCACCTTGTGGTGGGGATTGAAAGTCGACCCGGATATCGCCGCCGAGGCTAGGGATTTCCCACCCGACACGCTGTTCCACCCGACCTTCTTGTACGAGATGCTGTGGGACTTCGCCATTGCCTTCGTCCTGATCTGGGCGGGGCGGCGTTTCGCCTGGAAGCACGGCCAGACTTTCTTCGCCTATATGCTCGCTTACTGCTTGGGGCGGGTTTGGATCGAAGCCCTGCGCATCGACACGGCCAATCATTTCTTGGGCCTGCGTCTAAACGTCTGGACCGCAATTGTGGTTGGCCTGGCCGGGTTGGTCGGTTTCATCTGGTCCCGCCACCACTACCGTGATGAGGCTGATGACGAAGGCTCCGGCGAATCGCGTTCTAGCGAGTCGATTGGGTGAATTGGGCCGGAGCGGGTTAAGGTAGACGAACTATGCGGATTCGCAGCCTGCTGCTTCTCAGCCGCGACAGGGCCTAACGAAGGTCGGCTCCCTGGCGCGGCGAGACAGTCTGCCCGGCCTAGACCGAGCCTGAAAAACCTAGTTGCGAAAGACCGATATCCCATGAATTCCCAAAAGCCTTCGGGCATGCCGTTTAGAAAATACGTTCCCTTCACCGCCGTCGACCTGCCGGACCGCACCTGGCCTTCCAAGCGGATCGAGAAAGCCCCACGCTGGCTGTCGACCGATCTGCGCGACGGCAATCAAGCCCTGATCGAACCGATGGACCCCAAACGCAAGCGGGCAATGTTCGACCTGCTGGTCGCCATTGGCTACAAGGAAATCGAGATTGGCTTCCCCTCCGCCTCGCAAACTGACTTCGACTTTGTCCGCTCCCTGATCGAAGATGACGCTGTGCCAGAAGACGTCACCTGCTCGGTGCTCACCCAAGCACGGACGGACCTGATTGACCGCACCGTCCAGTCGATTATCGGTTTTCCGCGTGCCACCGTACATCTGTACAATGCGACGGCGCCGGTTTTCCGGGACGTGGTTTTCCGCAACGACCGTCCGGAGACGGTTGCGCTAGCGGTCAATGGCACCCGTGACGTGATCGACTTCGCTGCCAAGTATTTGTCTAGCGACGTGGACTTCGGCTACGAATACAGCCCCGAGATCTTCATCGACACCGAGATTGACTTCGCGCTCGAGGTTTGCGAAGCGGTCATGGACGTCTGGCAGCCCACTCCAGACCGGGAGATCATCTTGAACCTTCCCGCCACCGTTGAGCGCGCCACGCCGAATGTTTACGCCGACCAGATCGAATGGATGAGCCGGAATCTGTCGCGCCGCGATTCGATTGCCTTGTCGGTCCACCCGCACAATGACCGCGGTTCGGCGGTGGCGGCGGCTGAACTGGCGGTCATGGCCGGCGCCGACCGGGTCGAAGGGTGCCTCTTCGGCCAGGGCGAGCGCACCGGCAACGTGGACTTGGTGACTTTGGGGATGAACCTGTTCAGCCAGGGGATCGACCCGATGATTGACTTCTCGGACATCGATAACATCCGGCGCACAGTCGAGCGCTGCACCCGCATGGAGGTCGCGCCGCGCACCCCCTACGGCGGCGACCTGGTCTTCACGGCCTTTTCCGGCTCCCACCAGGACGCCATCAAGAAGGGTCTTGACCGGCGCGAAGCGATCGCCGAAGCGGAGGGTTTGGACGAACCTT
>JAIRNM010000018.1 GCA_031258055.1 Bifidobacteriaceae bacterium | reverse complement strand
CGACCAACCGCTTCAAGCCGACTCCCCGGCGGTTCCTCCGCCAGAGAAGGAGCCCCGTTAGCACTACAGTCGCGCTTCGTCTCCTGACCTGCGCTTATAGTGGTCGATTCGGGCTTGGTGCTGGTGTTTTCGCCGCCAGGTTGACCAGGCGAGGGTGAAGACCCAGGACCGGCGGGCAGGTCGGCAGTCAACAGGCGGCGGACTTCGTTGACTGACACGCGGACCATGCCTGGCGGTTGGGTTCGCGGGCGCGGGCGACGATGGCCACTGTGACGAGCAGCGCGTGGACCAACATGACCAGCGTGACCCATCTTTGGCCGGAGACCCAGCCGCGGACTTGGTGCTGGTCCAACCCTGTCAGTTCCTTCGATTGCTGGAACGACTCCTCGACCCGCCAACGGCGCCCGGCGACCCGCACCAGCATCCCAAGCCGCGCCTTGACGGGGGAAAAGCACAGTTAAAACGCCAATTCACGGGTTTTGGGGTGGCGGCGGACCAGCAGGTAGTGGAAGCCCGCGCCGTCGGCGGCGGGCGGCGCGATCTCGATCCACGCCCACCGGTAAACCCTCGCCCCCTTCGAGCCGAGCCCGGCCGACATCTCGTTCCACGCCCGCCTCGCCAGCCGCGCGGCGAGGATCTGCGCCTGGGCTTTGACGCCGCCGCCGGCCACCCAACCAGAGCGGACGCTCGCGTCCAACGCCCGGGCGATCATCTTCGCTGCCAGGGCCGACTTCGTGGCGAACCCCACATCTTCGCCCACGCCCGCCTCCGCCCCGCACGCCGGGTCGCCCGCCCACGACTTCGGCAGATACAACTCAGCGTCCACCAAAGCGTGAGCGTCGCTCACCGCCAACGCCAAAACCATGTCCAAAGCCGCGACCAGCAAGTCCGCCCTGGCGACCAGCTTCCCGAAGTCGTCGCGGAGCCTGGCCAGCCATCGGCCCAAACACGGTCGCTTACACCGTTGCTCGGGGCCGCCGCCGACCCAATCATAGATTTCACAACCCTTGATCATGGCCCGCCCGGCGGCCCCCGCCGCGCACACAGACACGCAGGTCAAACCCCGAAACCAGGCTGTAGTACTAGTTCCCGTGCGGAACAGCCCGTCGGGCCTGTGCATGGCTGCTTGCGACCCGCAGGAAGCGTGCCGACGGGATAGGGCACCTGTTCCGGGGTGGCAAAGAGGCCACCAAGATGTGCTTATCATGGTTGTGCGGCCCTCCCCAGGTTCCGCAGACCGTCAGTCCTACCTGTGATGAGGGGCCAATGTTCGATATCCATGAGCTCGTCCACCCGATCATCGGGGCGCCCATGGCCGGAGGGCCTACCACTCCTGCGCTCGTCGCTGCTGTCAGCCGCGTCGGAGGCCTAGGCTTTCTGCCTGGCGGCTATCTCTCTCCCCACCAGTTTCACCAGCGGATTTGCGAGGTCAAAGCCCTTACCGACCGGCCTTTCGGGGTCAACCTATTTGTCCCTGACGGCAGCGAACGCGGTTCTAACTCCGACCAGCTGTGGCACCAGTACCGTAAGCAGTTGCAATCTACAGCGACTCTGCTCGGCACGGCTTTGCCGGTAACCCCACGGAGGCATGACGACCACTTTGCAGACAAGTTGAACGTGGTCCTTCAGGAACAACCAGCGGTAATCTCATTCACGTTCGGACTGCCAACAGCGCACGTCATAGAACAGATGCGGCATGCTCGAATCGGCACCATAGCGACGGTGACCTCTGAAGACGAGGCCCGCGAAGCTGCCGGGGCTGGCGTCGACATGCTGTGCGTCCAAGGCCCAGAAGCAGGTGGTCACAGAGCCACATTCAGAGCCGAAGCCGAACCTACGGATGTGCCCCTAGCAGCGCTGGTGGCCGCCATCCGGCGTGAGACTTTTCTGCCGATCATTGCAGCCGGCGGCATTGACAGCCGCCGACGAGTCAACGAGATGCTTGCTTCCGGCGCAGATGCGGTCCAAATTGGCACCCTCATGCTTGGATGCGTCGAGGCTGACGTAAAGGCCGTCCACTTACGGGCAATCCTAGGTGTCAAGGCGCCCCCCACTGTGGTAACCCGCTCTTTCACCGGTCGGCCCGCTAGAGCCTTGGCAAACAACTTCACACGCGAGCACAGCGCATCGGCACCGGCGCTCTACCCAGAGGTGCATTATTTGACTGCACCGCTGCGCGGTGCCGCCGCCAAAGCGGGCGAGGATGCTTACCTAAACCTTTGGGCAGGTGCTCGCGCAGATTCCGTACGGCGAACCTCGGCCGCAGCCTTGGTGGCCGAGCTAACTCCCCGCGCCCCGGATGACGACCTCACCTCCGAGACTCTCGCGATTGTGGGTTTGGGGCCGCGGGGCCTGGCTGTTCTTGAGAGGTCAATCGCGGTCGCCCGTGACAATCCGATGCGGCGGTTCGTTGTGGACTGCTTCGACGATACCGAACCGGGGGCGGGACGTGTTTGGACTACCACGCAGCCCAGCACATTACTGATGAACACCGTGTCAAGTCAGGTGACGATGTTTCCGGACGAGACCGTCGCGACGATGGCCTCAGCCAGTGACGGCCCTTCCCTCTTTGATTGGCTCCAATCGCCCGACAGCGACGGGTGGCTGAATTGGGACGAATCACTGGCCATCGAGCGCCGCGAGCTTGGCCCCAATGACTATCCGACACGACGCATGTACGGTCATTACCTGGTCTGGGTCCTCTCGAAGCTCGTGGCCTCCGCACCGTCCAACATCCAGATCTTTATCCACCGCGATACGGTTGCAAGAATCGATCAAGACGGTACCACCGGGTGGGTCGTGCACTCGAAGGAGCCGCCGCTCTCGGTCAGGAAAGCTGTCCTTGCAGTCGGTCACACTCCGGCCACCCCATCGGACGAGGAACGATGCCTCCATGAGCAGGCTACGGAGCATGGACTGGGCTACATCGGAACCGGCGATGCCGACTGGGAGGCTGCCCGGGCTATCAGATCCGATGACACCGTGCTGATCAAAGGACTTGGCTTGGTATTCTTCGACTACCTCTCGATCCTGACAGAAGGACGCGGCGGAACATTCAAGGCCGACGGCAATGAACTCCGCTACACGCCATCTGGGAGGGAACCCCATATAGTCGCGGGCTGCAGACGCGGAGTGCCCCACCACGCGCGAGGAATCAACCAAAAAGGCGTTGCAGCGCGTCACCAACCACGGTTCCTGACGCCCACGAGGATAGCTGCTCTGCTCGACGAGTCGCGCGTGCGCGGCGGGCTCGATTTCATGACGGATGTCTGGCCCATAATCAAGCGCGAGGTCGAGTTCGTATACTTGTCAACCTTGGCACAGCAGCGCGGATTACCGCAGCTCGACAAGAGCGCGGAATGCCTCGTGAGGGCGCTCGAACATTCCGACGAAGATCGCGTCGTCGCCTTGGCCGAGCTGGGATTCAGTAAAGATGATTTCCTTGAGTGGAGTCAATTGACAGATCCGTGCGAAGATGCGCCCGTAACATCGACGGGCGACTTTGAGGGCTGGCTCAAGGAATATCTTCGGCGGGACATTGCATCGGCCAGAGCCGGAAACGTCCGCGACCCGTTGAAGGCGGCACTAGATTCCCTGCGCGACCTCCGAAATGAGATCAGACAGGTAATGGAGCACGACACGGTTACCCCAGACTCATATCGCACGGGAGTGGTTGATTTCTACAACCCGCTCAGCGCGTTCCTTTCAATCGGACCGCCTATGGAGAGAATCTCACAATTGCTGGCTCTTGTGCGTGCCGGCGTCGTCTCGGTAGTCGGACCGCGCACTGAAGTCGGCCTGTCCCCAAGCGGACGATGGTTTATGCGTTCCCCGCTCGTCAGCGGGTCGCAAGTCGAGGGAGGCTGGCTGATAGACGCGCGCCTCCCAGCTTTCTCAGCCGATACGACGGGCAGTGGCCTGCTGACGGGACTTTTGGAGCGGGGATATGCCAGAGCCCACGCTGTCTGTGAATATCGTTCGGGTGCCATCCAGGTGACAGAACGGCCGTATCGGGTGGTGTCGAGTGACGGCAGGCCGCATAGCGACCTCTACTGTTTCGGGATTCCGACTGAAGGATTGACCTGGGCCACTGCTGCGGGAATTAGACCTTGCGCCGGATCGGTGATCGTAGCCGACGCTGATCACATCGCTGAAGACGCACTGGCACAGAGCGCCTAAAATGAAACGGTCGCCAACGGGGCCGATTCGTCGGCCAGGTGCCCCCCGCTTTGCTGCCGCGGGCCTCGGGGGCAGCCTGTTGGCTTTGTCGCAATCTAACTGCCCAGCG
>JAIRNM010000409.1 GCA_031258055.1 Bifidobacteriaceae bacterium | reverse complement strand
CATGTCCTCGGCGCCGATACCCGCTTGACGACATCGGCGGTGCTGGTTCGGACCGGCCAGAACGCGGGCACCGTCACCTTGGTGGCAGGCGGAGACACCACGCTGGCGCCTGATTTGGGCGATCCAGCCGAGGTGATGGGCTACTCCGGCATGGGCGACCTGGCCCAAGCCGTGGCGCTCGAACTGCGCCGCTCAAGCATTGAGACGGTCAATGTCCGGCTTGATGACACAATCTTTTCCGGTCCGGCGCTCTACCCGGACTGGGAGTGGTCGCCCGGCTCAACTTGGGGCGCCCCGGTTACGCCCTTGGCCATTATGGATGGCCGGGCCGGTGCCGGGTTCGACGCGATGAGCTACTTCGCCGACCCAGCGCTAGCGGCGGCGGAGCAGTTCCGGCGCTTACTGGCAGCGGCCGGCGCCGATTCGTCGCTCGCCCTGCCAACTCTGAACGTCAGCGGGAATGTCTCGCGGGCGGCCGCCCCGGCCAACGCCGAACCGTTGGCAGCGGTCGAATCGGCCTCCATGACTCAGGTTGTGTTACATACCGTTCGCGCTTCCGACAACAACCTGTCTGAATCGCTCGGCCGGATGGCGGCCGTTCGCGCTGGCCTGCCCGGCAGCTTTGAGGGCTGTGCGGCGGTGGTGGAGCGCGCCCTGGACGAATTGGGTGTGCCTACCGCTGGCCTGGTGATAGATGATTGCTCCGGGCTCAGCCATAGTTCAACCGTCCCGGCCACGACGCTAGCTGGGGCTCTGGCCCTAGCAGCGGACCCCGGATCGACGGACCTGGGAACGGTCCTTAGAGCCTTGCCGGTTGGCGGTCTTCAGGGCACCTTGGCCAAACGGTTCGACGAGGGCAGTCTGGCCGCCGGTTCCGTGCGGGCCAAGACCGGCACTCTGACTGGCGTCACGGCCTTATCCGGTCTAGTCCAGACAGCCAGCGGCCGGGAGCTGGTCTTCTCAGTCGTGGCTCATCCAGGCGAAACGATCTGGACTGATTTGGCCCGCCAGTCGATTGATCGCTTCATCTCGGGGCTAGCCGCCCTCTAGCTGGCTTTGGCGCTCGCCTCCGCCGCGGGGTGCGGGTGAGCTTGATAGCGCTGCGCTATCATTGGGGCGTGTCAGTCGATCTTTCGGGCCACGAGCCGCCTGGCGCTGATGGGTCGGCGGTGCGGGAGGCGCTTCAGGAGGAGCGCGCTATGGGGCTCAAAGGCGGTATCTATCACCTAACGCAGATCACGCTGGCCTATAACTCGAACCGGATTGAGGGCAGTCGGCTCAGTCCCGAGCAGACCCGTTACATCTATGAGACTCAGAGCGTCACTGGTGACGCCCCGGTGGACGACGTAATTGAGACCTCCAATCATTTCCGGTTGTTCGACCAGATGCTCAATGGCGTGGGGTCCCCGCTTACCGCAGAACGCATCCTCGCTTACCACGCCACCTTGAAAGCTGGCACTTCGGACGCGGCCAAACCTTGGTTCGCAGTAGGCGGATGGAAACGGCGTCCTAATTTCGTCGGTGACCGGAGTACAGTGCCGCCCGAAATGGTGGGCTCGGCCGTCGACGCTTTACTTGCGGCTTTCCCGCCCGACCGGCCTATGCGGTTCGATGATATTTGTGATTTTCACTATCGGTTCGAAGCTATACATCCGTTCCAAGATGGTAATGGCCGGGTGGGGCGGATAGTGGCTTTTGAGCAGTGCCTGAGGTACGGCATCGTCCCGTTTATTGTCCTGGACGCGGAGAAGCTTTACTACTATCGCGGCCTGGCGGAATACGAAGCGGAGCCAGGTTTTCTGCGCGACACGCTGCGCCATTTCCAAGACCAATATCAGCGGGCCGTGGCCGAATACTTGACGACCGCGGAAAACCCCGACGGGTGAGGCGAGATCCCGCGGCTTCGTTTCGCTCCGCGCGGGATGACGAGGGCGGCGCCGCGCGCTGACGCCGAACTGATCGCCTGGTCGAGGCGCACCCAACTCCAAGTACTCGCGGATTTCGGGCAGTATGTGCACTTGCGCACGCCTGTGCCGATGCCGTCCACCGAGCCACACGGCATCGTCGCAGGTCAGCGCGGTGGAGAGGTTATGGGCCGCCTAGCTGGCATCTGCGGACGGCTGGCGCGCTAGGCTCTTAGGAAGCGGCCCCACGGCCGTGCCCGACCGCCACGGACTGGAGCTAGCCCCCAGCACGAGGCCCTGGACCGAAGGAGGCAGGTCTTGCGCATCGCCTTCGTTAGTCCGTCTGGAGCGATGCATCGCCACAATGGCTCATTCGGGCGCTCACTGCACTACGCTCCGCTGACGCTAACCACGTTGGCGGCCTTGGTGCCCGACGAACTGGGCGCTGAACTGGCGATCTACGACGAATCAGCCGGGCCGGTCCCGTTGGACTTGGAAGCGGACCTGGTGTGCATGACGGTCATCACCGGCACCAGCCAGCGGGTTTACAGATACGCCGACTACTTCCGGTCGCGCGGCCTAACGGTGGTGATCGGTGGTGTCCACGCCTCACTGCTGCCCGACGAGGTCCAACGACACGCGGATTCAGTGGTGATTGGCTTCGCTGAGCAGACCTTCCCGGCGCTGTTGCGCGACTTTAGGGACGGACGCCTGGCGCCGCGTTACTGGCAAGGCGCCGACTACACCATCGCGGGACGGCCGCTGCCGCGCCGAGAGTTGCTGGACCGCCGCCGCTACATCACCTTGAACTCGATCGAGGCGGTTCGCGGCTGCACCTTGCGGTGCACGTTCTGCGCCTATCCGGCCGCCTTCGGTCGTAAGCTCCATCCGCGCCCAGTGGAGGAGGTCGTGGCGGAGATAGTGGCGATGCGGGCGAAGTACGTGGTGTTCCCGGACGTCAACCTGATTGCGCAGAAGAGTTATGCCCGTCGGCTGTTCGCCGCCATCGCGCCCCTCAAGATCTGGTGGGGCGGGCTGGTGACCTCGGCGATCGGGCTGGACGACGACCTGTTGAAACTCTTCCAGCGCTCGGGCTGCAAGGCGCTGCTGATCGGCTATGAGTCGGTCGCGCAGGAGTCCCAGGCCTACATGTCGAAGGGCGTGAACCGAGTGGTCGACTATGAGGGCCTGGTCAGGCGCCTCCACGACCACGGTATTCTGCTCCAGGCCTGCTTCGCCTTCGGGGCGGACAACGAGGACCGCTCCATCTTCGAGCGGACGGTTGAAGTCGTCCAGCGGACCAAGATTGACCTGCCGCGCTACTCGATCCTCACGCCCTTCCCGCAAACGGCCTACTACCGGCAGTTGGAGGCCCAAAGCCGCATTATCGAGCGCGATTGGGCGATGTACGACGTCGAACATGTGGTCTACCGGCCAGCTCTGATGACCCCCGACGAACTGTTGGAGGGGACTGCCTGGGCCTGGCGGGAGACCTACAAGGCGACCCGGATCGCCCAGCGGTTGCTGCCCTCGCCGTTCCGCACGGCCATCGGCACGCCGCTCAACCTCGGTTACAAGGGTTACGCCGAGAAGTTCCTCCGCTTCACCCGAGAGGTTATGTGCGACAACTCGGACATACCGCAGCCGGGCGCGCCCCCGCCTCCGCTCGCGGCCCTGCCCGCACCGGCTGCCCTGCCCCGGGCCGCCGATGCCGTCCAG
>JAIRNM010000388.1 GCA_031258055.1 Bifidobacteriaceae bacterium | reverse complement strand
CTTTTCGCCTCCGGCGCGACTCTGTTCGCGCAAAAGGTCTCGCTGTCAGGCGCGGTCTGGGTCAACGTGATTTCGCGTAACCTAGCTGTGCCTGCTCTAGTCTTTGGGCTGCTAGCGTTGACCGGTGCCAGCGGCGACACAACTGGGCTAGTGGTGGTGACCCTGGCAATCCCAACGGCGGCGGTACCAACCATCTTGGCGATCCGCTTCTCCGTCGCCACGCGCGAGATGGCTTCGACCCTGTTCGTCTCGACGGTTGGATCGGTCCTGACCATGGGCCTGTTCCTGCTCCTGACCCGCTCGTGAGCACTTCGCTCTCACCACGTCAGCATGGGTCGCGGTTCCAATCGAGATTGACGGCACACTACCGTCAAGAAATCGGGTGATTGCGGCGTAGGTAGTCGCGCAGCATCGGCAGTTCAAAACGGACCCGGCCGTAACCGGCTCCTGCGATCACGCCGCGCTGAATGAGGCGGCGTCGGTACTGAGCGGCGGAATTCAGTGAGACCGCCATGCGCGCGGCAATGTCCGCGGTCAGGCTGTCCGGGTCATCTTGAGCCATGGCGCGGACGAACTCCAACTCCCGGCGGGACAGTTCAAGGACCGTAGTTTCCAGGATCATCCGGTCCATGTCCGCCGTCGCCAGCTTGGCGGCAATAAGGACGTGTTCCAGGGTAATCATGGCCCCGGATGCCTGGCGCCAGGCGTGGAACCCGATCAGTTGGATCAGGAACGGGAAGCCGGCGCTGTCAGCGGCGGCTTGGCGCAGGGCGTCAGCTTCGATGGTCTTTCCCGCTTGGCGCACGGTCTGGTCAATGGCGACTTCCGCCTCGGGAGCACTTATCGCGTCGAGCCGGTGCTGGAAGGCGCGGCGGAGAAAGGAGACCGTCTGGTGGTGGAATAGCTGCATCACTTTGCCGGGAAGGCCTGCCATGATGAGCGCCGCGTTGCGGCTTTCCCGCACCAGGTGCTGGTACACGACCACGAGTTGGATGAGTTCCGGTTCGGCGGCGTTGATCTCGTCTACCAGTAGGAGTAAACCGATCCCTTTGGAGTTCAGCGTCTCAATGAGTTCGGTGATTTGGGATCGCCAGGTTGGCTCAACTTGCGGCAAGCGTTCTGACGTGTAGCTAAAGCCTTTGATTGATAGTCCGGAGAGCCGCTTCGTCGAGGCACTCGGTAGATGCTCGGAGCCCGCTAGACGCACCTGTTCGGTTAGCTCGATCAGCATTCCTGGGTGGCAGGTCACCGAGGCAGTGATCCAGCCGTTCGGGGCGACCTCCTTGGCTATTCGGTCAAGCAGCACTGTCTTCCCACTGCCGAGTGGGCCGATCAAGATAGTCGAACGGTTGGGG
Source organism: Bifidobacteriaceae bacterium (assembly GCA_031258055.1). Classification (GTDB taxonomy): domain Bacteria; phylum Actinomycetota; class Actinomycetes; order Actinomycetales; family WQXJ01; genus JAIRTF01. The sequence goes on along the minus strand of JAIRNM010000388.1, from coordinate 4,110 downwards.
TCGCCTGGGCCGTTTTCCAGCCCTTCAACGATGTCGGATATCAGGCGCCCGCGTCCGGCCAATACACGGGGCTCGTGGCCGAAGGTGGGTGTGAACGGGTTGCTAGCCATTTCTCTCGCTCTCGCACGTATTCGTTCTTGTTAAGACGTTTTAATTCTTGTTAAGAGTTTATCAACTTTGTTCACATTGGTCGGCGCGGTCTTGATGCCTGATGCTCAGTTCGAGAGGGTGGTCTTGGTGATCGTGGCGGCCAGCCGCTGAGACGTTGCCTCGTGGTTGAGCGATCCGGACTGGGATGAACCAGGATGGTCGCAGTGTCCGAGTGGTGGTTCGGGGCGCGACCGATGATCGCTGACTCTCCTTCGCGGACCGCCAAAACCGCGCGCTGCCAAGATTGAGTCGCTTAGACTCAACTTTGTAACTTGAGTGTGGTACGCTCAACTCTGAAACCGGGCCAACACCGGCCCCCGAACAAGGAGAAACCAAGATGACAACCAGTCCATTCGATCCCTTCCGCGAAATCGACCGCCTGTTTGGGCAGGTTACCCGGACCGCCGCCGCTGAGGCGCGCATCATGCCAATGGACCTCTACCGCCAAGGTGACGTGTTCGTCGTCAAGATGGACTTGCCGGGTGTCAACCCAGACAGCATTGACATTGATGTGGATGACCGTACTTTGACCATCCGGGCCGAGCGTCAGACTGTCGAGTTGGATACCAACCAAGACGGCAACAACTGGCTCACCCGTGAGCGGGCGACGGGCGCCTTTGCCCGCCAGATCGCCCTGGGGTCGGGTCTGGATCTAAGCAAGATCGACGCTTCTTACGAGGACGGCGTGCTGACGCTGACCATCCCCGTGGCTGAGGAAGCCAAGCCCCGCAAGATATCGGTCCGCACCGATCACGCCAACACCATCGAAAGCTGACACCCGTAAGCGATCCTGCGGCTTCGATATACCGCGCGAAGCCGCAGGATCTCCCGGCCGAGGGCCGCGCCGCCGGTCGCCCGGCCATGTAGGGCAGCGACGTAGGGTAAGCTTTCTGGGTGGTTAAGACGAGTGTGTATCTGGATGATGCGGTTAAGGTCGAGTTGACACGGGTCGCTGAGCTGACTGGGCTCTCTGAGGCGGAATTGATCCGTCAGGGCATTAGCTTGGTACTCGGTCAGCATGAGGGTGGCCGTAGCCGGATCACTCAAACCTTCGAGAACGGGTCGCTGGTCTCCAGCATTGATGAGTTGATGGAGGGATTCGGCCGGTGAGGGTGGTGGCGGACACTGGTGGCCTGGTCGCCGCTATGGACCGAGCCGAACCAGATCACGCCCGGTTCCTTGGGGTGGTGAACTCGGCGCCGAAAGTGTATGTGACGCCGCTGGTGGTGGCGGAGACCCACTTCATCTTGAGTTCCGGCGGTGAGCGCGATGCCGCAGCGGCATTCTTGACCGCGGTCAGCGACGGCCTTTTCCAATTGGCGAATCCGACCAGGGCTGATTATGGCCGGGCGAACGCCTTGGTGGCCCAGTATCAGGGCACGATGGGGCGTAAACGGCGCAAACCCGGCTCGCTTGACCTGGCCGACGCAATGAATGTGGTCGTCGCGGCGCAACTCGGCACCAACCTCATTCTTGCGACCGATCAGGATTACCGAGCCGTGCGTCCACTCAGCAGGCACACCGCCTTCAAGCTTCTACCCTGGGACGACATGTGACGCCTAGCCCGTTTTGTGGTTGAAACACTGGCAAATGAGTCAGGTTCCCTGAGTTCGGGGTCCCGGTCCCAGCTAAAGGTGTTGCGCTCACCCGTAGAGCCCACCGAACGTTTCGCCCACCATTTGTCGCTCTTGCGCACCAGTCGGCAATACCGTCGGATGGCGGGACGACACTAGCCAACCGCCCGCGCAAAGTGCCCTGACGGTGCATCTACCGTTGTTGCGCCTATTCCCTTGTCGCGGAGCAGTTTGCGCGTGTCTGGTCAGAGGCGAGGGAGCCGCCCACTGGGTTCGGCCCTGTGGACAAGCTGCCGCTAATCACAGTGTGCCCGTGTAGGGTGTTGGCGTGCAGCTAGCCTGTCTGGACGAATCCGAGAACAAGACCCATTTCACGTTGTCAGCTATTGTCCTGACTGGCGCCGGTGCGAAGCAACTGGGCGAAGATCTGGACGCTCTCATCGACAGGCTCAACGCCTGTGGCTTGCCCGGCGACGCCGAATTGCACGGACACGAACTGTTCCACGGCAAAGGCCTGTGGCATTGCGTTCCGCTGAGGCTCAGGGTGAACACCTACGCAGCGGCAACCGAGGCAATTGAGCGAGCGGGCGCCAAACTGTTCCTTAGGTGTATCGACAAAGCCGGGCAGGCAGCCCGCTACACGACGCCCTATCCCGCCCACGAAACCGCTCTCCAGTATCTGCTGGAAGACCTCAACGACTACGCGCGGAGCTACGGCGAGCAAGTTTTGGTGCTGGCGGACGAGGTTCACGCCGAGTCGCGGCACCGCACCAATTTCAGGTGCTTCAAGGCGCAGGGAACGCCGGGTTACCGAAGCAGCAAGCTGGACGCGATCTTGGACACGCTATATTTCGGCCCCTCCGACCACAGTCGGCTCCTCCAAGCGGCGGACTTGGCGACTTTCATGTACCTTCGCCGCAAGACTGTCACGGAAACCGACCCTCGCGCGACGCGCGCGAACGAGTCGATCTGGGCGCCGCTCGGGAGAATCACCGTCAAGGACCTCACGTCCTTTGGCCCGCGTGTCGTTTAGGAAGAGTCGTAGTTTTTGCTACATAACCCGTTTTGGACCCCACAGCACGAAGGCCCCGGTCAGGGACCGAGGCCTAAGGCGGTACGAGAGGCCTTGCGGCGTCTCATCACAACCCAGTATGACACACATTCTGGCCGGTTGGCCGGTCAAGACGAGTGCGTATCTGGACGATCCGTTGAAAGTCGAGGTGGCGCGCGTCGCGGAGTTGACGGATCGGTCTGAGGCGGAGTTGATCCGCCAGGGCATTAGCGTTGGTGTTCGCCCAGCACGAGGTTGGCCGTAGCCGGATTACTCAAGCTTTCGGAACGGGTTGAAGGGGTCCCGCATTGATGAGTTGATGGAGGGATTCGGCCGGTGAGGTTGGTGGCCGACACGGGCGGCCTGGTCGCCGCTATGGACCGAGCCGAACCGGACCACGCCCGGTTCCTTGAGGCGGTCAACTCAGCCGCTGAAAGCGAACAGAGCAAGCGCCGCCGACGTTTACGCGAGGACTTGCCATCGAAACCTCATCACGGCGTCCACCCTCCCCTCGGATTCGTCTCCAGAGTACTCAGTGACAACACCATAGTGGCGTTCACTCATCGGCGTCGCGGAACCAGACCTCCGCGCCAGGGTAGAGCGCTTCAATGCGATCCCGGTTAGGGGCATTTCAGCCATATTAGTTTCGCCCCAATAGGTCCGCAGCGAAGTGTCACCCACATGTAGGATGACGGTGTTGTTTTGGCGTAGGGCCTTGTACTCGGCTCGGTATTCAGCGATGACTTCAAGAACCGCCATTAGGTCCGCCTCTGACAGGGTAGTCCGGTCTGGTTCCGGCGCGAACGTGAATATGCTCTCCTCGTGACGAGCGGTGGTTACTCGAACCGACGCTACGCTTGCGTCCGTAGCATCCTCAAGGTCCGCCCCTAACGCAGCCGACATCTCCGCAAAACTTACGCCACACCCAGTGAGTGAAAGAAACATCAGTCCGGCCATCAGCGGCGCACGGGGCCGCGAGCTCGTCACCTTGGCATTCACCGACCCTGCCGTAACTAACTGGGGTCGGCGGTCGGGTCGAAAGCGAGCTTGGCTTCGATGTCGTCATAGATGATCTTGCAGTTCGGTAGGCGTTCGGCTAGCTGCTGACGGTTCTCGGGCGTGTCGTCGGCCAAGTGGATGGTCAGCCTCTCTAGCGAAGGCAGGGCCGGGATCTCCATCACGTCATCGACCGGACCCATGATCGCTAGTTCCTTCAGGTTCACCAGTTCGGCCAACCCCTGCCGTCCAGTCGAGTCTGGCCAACTATTGATCCACAGTCGCTCTAGCTTCGGATTACACGAGCCGATCTGGCTGAAATCACTCCCCCGCCCAGCG
>JAIRNM010000341.1 GCA_031258055.1 Bifidobacteriaceae bacterium | reverse complement strand
CCATAGAACCGGGCAGAAAGAACAGATTCAGGAGACGGACCCGCCAAGTCACAGATCAAGCCATTCCGAATGAGCCTGTAGATTCCCGGCGCTTTGCTTCGTCTCCAGTTCCGACCCGTTGATGGTACCGTGGGTGGCATGATGGTGACGATCGACAAGGCGGGCCGAGTGGTGATCCCCAAAGCGATCAGAGACCGGTACAGCTTGGCCGCGGGCAGCGAGCTTGAGATCCTGGCCCAGCGAGACGGTCTCAAACTGACCAAGCGCCTGCAGCCGACCCGGGCCCTGGCCTGGGCCGAGGACGGTCGGCCCTATTTCCCGGCTGTCACTGGCCTTACAACCACCGATTCCGACATCCAAGATCTGCGCGATGCCCTCCAGCGCTGAGCACCGTAGCTGGGCCGTCGACACCAGCGTGGCGGTAGCCTTCCTCGACCAGGGACACAGCGCGCACCTGACCTGCGTGGCCGCGCTGAGCGGCCGGGTGGCCGCCCTCGCCGGGCACGCGGCGTTCGAGTCCTACTCGGTTCTGACCAGGTTGCCCGAACCAGGCCGGGTCTCGCCAGCCGACGCCCGCCGGGCGCTTGAAGCCGCCTTCCCCGAGGACTGCTGGCTGTCCGCCACCGCGCAACGCGAACTGGCCAAGCGGTTGGCCGATGCCGGAATCGCTGGCGGGGCGGTTTTCGACGCGCTCGTCGGCGAAGCGGCCCGCGCCGCCGGGCGAACGCTGCTGACCCGCGACCGGCGGGCGTTGGCCACCTATGACAGATTGGGCGTCTCCTACCAAATCGTCGAGTAGCCCGCCGATTCGACCGCGGGCCCCGAATAGATCGCCCGCGAGCTAAGAAACCTCTTAGTGTCCCGGCGACTAAGCACAGTGCCTTGCCAGGCAGTCAAGGCGTGAACAGGGCCTCGCTCACCGGCGCCATCCGCCCGCGGCGGCGGTTGGCATCAGATGTCGCGGTGACGGATCAACCATCCCGCGACTAACGCACCGGCTACCAGCCAAGCCACCACCACCAGGGCCGATGCCGCGCCCTCAGCCGCCGTCGCTTGGTCCGCCAGGGCGTTAGGCCACCAGGGGTAAGCGCCGCGAGAGACGGCCAGGTTGGATGTCGCACCGCCGAGGGTCAACTGGCCCGCCCCAATCCAGCCGAGCGCGCCGAAGACCTTGATCAGAACCGTTTCGATCCCCAGAAACCAGACCATGCCGATGCTCAGCGCTTTGATCTCGCTGCGGGCCGCCGCTGCCAGGGCCGCGCCGAATAAGCCGTAGGCCAAGACTGTCAACCAGGCGGTCAAGAAGCTAACAACTGTCGCGCCGAACGGCGGGGCTTCGAGGGGCCAGCCCTCAATTGCGGACACTACCGCCGAACCGACCGCGTTGATGGCGAAAACGCCCACAGCGGCGGCACTGAGCAGCACTACCAACGCCATTATCTGAGCGCCGAGGGTAGACAGGCGGTTGGGTCCGGCGCTGTAGATGATGTTGACCGTTCTCTTGGCGTACTCCGAGCCGATCACATGGGCGCCCAGCGCCAAGGCGATCGCGCCGCCCCAGAATTGCATCAGCCCAGCGCCCGTCTGGTCGAAGCTGCCCAGCAAGAAGGCTTCCCGCAGCCCTTCAACCATGGCGGGATTGGCCGAGGGGTCGTCAGCGAACCCTCTGTACATGGCATAAGTCATGCCCACGCCGAACCCGACTGACATGACCAGCCACATGGCGACGGTGACCCACAGTTGGGGCCTGCGCGCGGCATCGTATAAGGCAGCCGCAAACGGCAAGGCAGGAAGCCGCGGGCGGACGTAAGCGGGAGTCACTGTTTGAGCGGTCACGATTCGATATCCTCCGGATCAGTCAGGGCCAGGAAGGCTTCGGACAAGCGGGTCTGGCCGGTCGACTCAAGCAGGCCGTCGAGCGGGCCTTCGTAAACTGACCGACCTTGGCGGACGATGACGAGTTGGTCCGCTAGTTCTTCGACCTCCCCGAGCATGTGGGAACTGAGCAAGATAGCCCGGCCCTCGTCCCGCAGCCGGTCGAGCAGACGGCGAATGTCCCGCATCCCGGCCGGATCAAGTCCATTCGAGGGTTCGTCCAAGACCAGCAGCGGCGGGTCCTTCAGCAGCGCTGCGGCCAGCCCGAGGCGTTGCTTCATGCCGAGCGAGTACTTGCCACAAGGTTTCTTGCCCGCCTGCGCCAAGCCGACCAGGTCCAACAATTCGTCGGCCCGGGCTGGATCGGCACCGCACCAGCGGGCGGCTATCCGCAGGTGGTCGCGCCCGCTCCCGCCCGCGTACAGGGACGGCTCCTCAATCAGCCCTCCGACCTGCGACAACGCGGCGGGAGAAGACGGCTCGCGGCCAAACACGGCGATCCTTCCGGAGTCTGGTTTGGCCAGCCCCATGACGCAGCGCATGGTGGTGGTCTTGCCGGAACCGTTGGGGCCAAGGAATCCGACGATCTGCCCACGTTCAAGACTCAAACTCAAACCGTTCACAGCCGGGCGGCCGCCATAGGTCTTGACCAGGCCCTCGACCCGTAAAGGCGGAGCATCCGGCAGTGTCCGCGCGGCCGCGTCGGTTCTTGGGTCGGTGGGCGCTAAGGCATTGGCTGTGGGCGTCATGGTGTTGCTCCTATCAGGTCTTTCAGGTCCTTGATGTACTGCTCGAAGGCGGCTCGGCCTTTCGTCGTCAGGCCGACGTAGGTGGCTGGCTTGCGCCCCTCGAAGGTCTTATCAATGGTTAGGTAGCCAGCCGCTTCAAGCTTGGTTAGATGAACTGACAGGTTGCCAACGGTCAGGTCCAGCATCTTGCGCAAGGCGCCGAAGGCCAGCTTGTCGCCGGGGCCAAGCGTGTTCAGCGCTGCCATGACGCGCAGCCTGGTGGCAGCGTGGATGACCGGGTCTAGGCCAGTCATCCGGACCGCCCGGCGCTTGAGGGCTCGGCTGGCTCACCTGGGCCTGAGCGGATTGGGCCCACTTGGAGCGAGCGCCAGGTCACAATCACGAATCCCGCCAGCATCAGACCACCGCCGACCAGCGCCATCACTAGGTAGCCGGTCGGCAGCCCTACCAGGGCGCCGATTGGCCCCAGTGAGACCA
>JAIRNM010000305.1 GCA_031258055.1 Bifidobacteriaceae bacterium | reverse complement strand
ACGGTGTAAGCCTTGGCTGGATCGGCCGCCACTGTTAGGCTCCCGCTGGCTTCCCTTGACGAATCGACCAGGGTCTGGTTCGTTCCGGAAGGACCCCTCAGGGTCACGGTGGTGGTCAGGTGACTCGAACCGTTGGCGGTTCCGGCGCTCCAATTGATCGCCAACGGTCGAGCGAGGTCGCCCGAATGAGACAGCGACAGGCTCGGTGGCCCAGGCGGTCCGAAGGGCGTGAAGCTCGCGGGCTCGCTCAGCACTGATTGATTGGAAACGTTGGTCGCCTCGACCGTGACCTTGTACTCGGTACCGTTTTGTAGCCCCCGCGCCGAATAGTTCAATTTGTTGCCTACCGCGAAGGTGCCAGCGCCGACTCCGCCAGTGAGCTTGACTGTGTAGCCGGTCACCGCTGATCCCCGACCGGTGGCGGCTGTCCAGGAGATCTCGCCTCCCCCATCGGCGGGGGTCGCGGTGACTTGCGGCGGCGAGCTAGGCGGCACATCGACGATAACCTCCAGCGAGGCCCTCGACGGATCGGAATAGCCGGCCTCGTTGTGCGCCTTGATGATGAAAGCCAGACTGGTTCCCATCGGCAAGCCGGTGACAGTGCAGGGTGACGCCTCGCACCGTTGCGAACCGCCAGGATATTCGACCAAGTAGTGGTCTATGTCGGCGTTGCGTGAATTGGGCTGGAGCCATTGCAGGGGCACCTGGCCGTCGAAGACTGATCCCATTGCCTGCGGCTGGCCGGGCGGGTCGGGTCGGCCAATCACCGCGAACTCAAAGGTTCCGCGCACTACGCGGCTGGCTTCGCCTAGCGCGTCATTAGCGGAATACGACACCCGTCCCGAACCGGTGTAACCGCCTTTGGGAGTCACCGTAATGGTGCCGCCCGCGACTGTGACTGTCGCCGCCTCGGCGGGCGTGACTTCTGGACCTTCCGCACCGCCTAGAAGCGAGGGCGGACCAGCCTCCGGCACCGGGTTAGCGGCTCCGGCCAACACGTCAGCGCTGACCGGTTCACCTTTTGATCTCAGCGCGGCGATTTTCGGCAGGGATAGGAGCGGACGCCGCGAGCTGACCACTTGCACTCCAAGTTGCCCCTCACTTGAAGTAGACAGATAGGCCACCCGGATGGTGAGTTGAGCGCTGGTGCCGACGGGTGCCCCCACCTGCGCGCTGACAGACAGATTCGGCCCGTCGAGCCGGACATTGAAGAACTTCGGCGTCGCTGTGGTCTGCGTGAACGTGAGGCCGACTGGCTCTGGCACGCCGGGCACGCTGGTCAACTTGGCTAGGTCGATCACTGTCGCGGTCTCACCCGGCGCTACCTGCAAGGTGGCGCCCCGCAGTTCAGGCGGTCGGACATCTTGGCCAACTACGTTCAGCAACAAGGTGAGCAGCGACCGGCGCCCGGTCGGATCCTCAGCCGACTTGCCGTCGGTTACATCGAAGGTGATTGAGGCCGGGCCGGCGTAATCGGCCCGGGCCGTGTAGATCAGGGCCCGGCCATCCTCGCGGTACGGCTTCGTACCGTCCGTCTTCGTTGCGGTGATTGCTTCCGGATCCGCCAACAAAGGCGATTTCCCCGGTCCGACCTGCACTATTTCTTCCAACTCGATTTCCTGGGCGACGCCTGCGCGGACCTCAATTCCTTGTACTCGAGGCCGGAGAGACGGAGGGAAGGTGCCCAGTTTCGGGGCGCTGAGGAAACCATAGGAGTACGGTCCGTCGGGACCTTCCGCGGTGTTGGCCACCTTGAATGGCAATAACAGCGGTCGGTCCTCTTGGAGTTGGACTGTGACTGTGCCGTCGGCGGTGACCGAGGCAATTTCCGGGGGCGTGCCGGGCAGACTCACAACGAGGTCGCTGATCGGACCAGAAGGGTTGGATGTCCGATCCAATACGCGCACTTGGACGCTCGCCTTGTTGCGGGTGTCCTCGGGCTTGACAACGGAGTCGCTGACCACCGGTGGCTCTAGCGGCGCCCCCGGCTCCACGGCGACTGTCAGATTGGCGTTGCCGGAAGCGCCCAGCGGGTCGCACGCCGTGTAGGCGACTTGGTAGGTGCCGGCGGCATCGGGCGCTGTCAACTCCAACCGGTTGTCCGTCACCTCGACCGCCATGGTCGGCTCCGATGTCACCGGTTCGCCACAGAGAGTTAGGTCCTCATTGCCCGTTTGCACATCGTTGGCCAAGACCGGCACGCCGACTCGCTTGCCGGGGCGCAGGTTCACTGAATCGTCGCGGGCCAGCAACCCCGCGGTAGCCAGCCCCGCGGCCACACCAACCTTCACCTCGGCGGTGGCGCGCAGGCCCACCCAGTCCTCGACCGCGTAGGTGAAGGTGTCCGTCCCTTCCTCGTCGGGCAGGGCCTCGTAGTCTATGAAGTCCGCCCCAACGGCGGTGATACGGCCTTTGGCGGGGGCGCTAGCCACACCTTGCAGCATCACGCCGTCCCCGTCGACGTCAATCCCGTAGAGCGGAACCGGTATACGGACGGTTTGACCGACTTGAACTCGGGCGGTCAACGCGGCCGGGCTGGGCGGCGGCTTATCGTCACCGCTGGACTGGTGAATGGTGATAGTCAAGGCGGCCGAGGCGGAGTTGCCTTCCGGGTCGAAGACTGTGAACACGCATTCGGCGGTGCCTGAGATGTTGGGGGCGCGGTAGCGGACCAGTTTCCCAGCAGTGAAGGCGAGTTCCGTGCCGTCCGCGCCAATGGCGGCGGTGTCGCTGCCAGAGGCGCTGATCGTCTCGCCGTTCACGCCGATGCAGCTCAAATCCCGGCCCAGGGTCAGGGCGCCACCCTCTGGGTCAATGGCGTGGTCCAACACCGTGGTGGACACCACGCCGCCGACCCGCACACTCGATTTGACGTCGCTGACGACCGGCGGTTGGCCCAGGCCGGATTCACCGCCCAGAAGATGGATCCGCCCCTGAG
>JAIRNM010000300.1 GCA_031258055.1 Bifidobacteriaceae bacterium | reverse complement strand
TGGTGTCCGATGGCGGCACCCGGCCTTACCGCGTCCACATGCGCGAACCGTCTTACAACAACCTCCAGTCGATGGCGGCGCTGTGCAACGGTGGCACCATCTCGGATGTGGTGGTTTGTTTAGCTTCGATTGACCCGGTGATGGGAGGAGTGGACCGATGACTTACGGACCCGAAACGCTCGCCCAGTTGGCGCCGGACGCCGCCGCGGTGATTGGCCGCTACCCGTCGCCGCGCTCAGCTTTGCTGCCGCTGCTGCACCTGTGCCAATCGGTCGACGGTTATGTCTCCCCGGATGCGATCGCTTTCTGCGCTGAGACGCTCAGCCTCCAGACGGCCGAAGTCAGCGCCGTGGCGACCTTCTATAGCCAGTTCAAGCGCCAGCCGAACGGGCAATACACGCTGGGCGTTTGCATCACCTCGCTCTGCGCCATTATGGGTGGCGACGCCATCTTTGACCGCCTGGCCGAATACCTGAACATTGGCAACGACCAAACCACCGCTGACGGTCTGTTCACGTTGGAGAAGATCGAATGCAACGCGGCCTGTGATTACGCCCCGGTGGTGATGGTGAACTGGGAGTTCTTCGACAACCAGACTCCCGCCTCGGTTGTCCAGTTGGTTGACGATCTCCGCGAAGGCAAGGCCGTCAAACCGACGCGCGGCGCTGATCGGGTCCACTCTTTCAAGGCGGTTTCCCGCGTCCTGGCCGGCTTTGACGACGGTCACGCGAACGAGGGCCCAGCGGCGGGGGAGCCCTCGCTTGAGGGCCTCCAACTGGCCGCCCGCGAGGGATGGGCCGCCCCGGCGCCCGGTGCCGTCGGGGCAGAAGTAGCGCAAGCAGCGGTGGCAGACCCCGGCCCGGCGGCATCGGCTAAGGAAGGCGGCGACAAGAAATGACCGGCTCAACATTGGCCCCCCTCCTGACGGCGCGCTGGGGGAATGAAGAATCCTGGACGCTGGCCTCCTATCGCCGCGCCGGTGGGTATGAAGCCCTGACTAAGGCCCTCACCATGGACCCGGCGGCGGTCCTGAACGCCGTCAAAGACTCGGGTCTGCGCGGACGCGGCGGCGCCGGTTTCCCGACCGGCCTGAAATGGTCGTTCCTGCCGCCGGACGACGGCGGGCCGCGCTACCTGGTCGTCAACGCGGACGAATCGGAGCCCGGGACCTGCAAAGACATCCCCCTGATGATGGCGGACCCGCATTCGCTGATCGAAGGCGTGCTCGTCACCTCTTACGCGATCGGCTGCCATCACGCCTTCATCTACCTGCGCGGCGAGGTCGTCCACGTCTACCGCCGACTGCTGAACGCCGTGGCCGAAGCGACAGCAGCGGGGCTGCTCGGGGAAAACATCAACGGCAGTGGTTATGACCTAAAACTGACAGTCCACGCCGGGGCGGGCGCCTACATCTGTGGCGAGGAAACCGCCCTGCTGGACTCCTTGGAGGGACGGCGCGGCCAACCGCGCCTGAAACCGCCGTTCCCGGCCGTCGCCGGGCTGTACGCCCGGCCGACGGTGGTCAACAACGTCGAGTCGATCGCTTCGGTTCCTTGGATCGTGCTGAACGGCGCCGACTGGTGGAAGTCAATGGGCACCGAGAAGTCCACCGGCGTGGCCATCTATTCGCTCTCCGGCCATGTCAAACGGCCCGGCCAATATGAGGCGCCGCTCGGTATCACGATGCGTGAACTGCTCAATATGGCGGGCGGCATCAGGGACGGCCACGAACTGAAGTTCTGGATGCCGGGCGGGTCTTCGACCCCGATGTTCACCCCCGACCAGCTTGATGTGCCGCTGGACTACGACTCGGTGGCGGCGGCCGGTTCCATGTTGGGAACCAGGGCGCTGCAATGCTTCGATGAGACCGTCTGTGTGGTGCGGGCGGTGTCGCGCTGGATGGATTTCTACGCGCACGAATCGTGCGGCAAATGCACACCTTGTAGAGAAGGCACCTTCTGGCTCCGCTCGGTGCTCAGGCGCATAGAGGCGGGCAAGGGCCGGACGGAAGACATGGCGGTGCTGGCGGACATCCCGCGCTCAATCGTGGGCCGGGCTTTCTGTCCGCTTGGTGACGGCGCTCCCGCTTCCCTCACTTCTTCGCTGAAGTTCTTCAAGGACGAGTACATCCAGCACATCGAAGGCGGTGGTTGTCCCTTCGACCACACGGCTTCCTACTTGTTCGAGGCGGTGAGCGCGTGAGCACTCCAGACCTGGTTACCTGCACCATTGACGGCATCGAAGTGGCGGTCGAGAAGAACACTTTGATCATCCGGGCGGCCGAGGAAGCGGGCATCATGATCCCGCGTTTCTGTGACCATCCGCTGCTGAAACCGGTGGCGGCCTGCCGCCAATGCTTGGTCGATGTCGCCTCACCGGCCCGACCGGAGGGCAAGCTCCGAGCTTTCCCGAAACCGCAACCGGCCTGCGCTATCACCGTCACCGCCGGCATGGTGGTGAACACTCAGTTGACTTCCAACGCCGCCAAACAGGCGCAGGAACAAGTGGCGGAACTAATCCTGATCAACCACCCGCTTGACTGCCCGATTTGCGACAAAGGCGGTGAATGCCCGCTCCAGAACCAAGCCCTGGCGACTGGGCGGGCTGTCAGCCGGTTTACCGACAAGAAGAACACGTTCCCCAAGCCACTGGCGTTGACGCCGCAGATCCTGTTGGACCGCGAACGCTGTGTGCTCTGTCAACGGTGTACCCGCTTCGCCGCCCAGATTCCCGGCGACCCGTTCATCGCTTTGCAGATGCGCGGCGTCAACCAGCAGATCGGTCGTTTCGACCCGTCCGTCCTGGGAGTGGCCGCGGTCGCTGACGTCGGGGACGAACTGAGTGATGAGCTGACGGAAGCAGTGGCGGCTGTGGACGGCCAGCCCTTCGCGGGCTATTTCGCCGGGAGCATTATCCAGATTTGCCCAGTCGGCGCCCTCACCTCCGCTGAATACCGTTTCAGGGCCCGCCCCTTCGACCTGGTCAGCACTGAGACAGTGGCGGAACACGACGCGAACTGCTCGGCCATTCGGGTGGACTATCGGCGCGGGGTGGTGCTCAGGCGCCTGTCTGGCGACGACCCGGCGCTGAACCAAGAATGGATCAGCGACAAAGACCGCTTCGGTTACCACTGGCAGGTCGCGCCGGACCGTCTGGAGCGCCCGCTGGTGCGCCGCGGCGACGAACTAGTGGAAGTCTCCTGGCCCGAAGGCCTGCGCGCCGCCGCCGCGATCTTCCGCGAGGCCCTCCAACCAGCAGTGTTGCCAGGCGGTCGGCTCACCTTGGAAGACGCTTTCGCTTATGCGGTGTTCGCCCGCGCTGTCCTGGGGACCGACTCGATTGATTTCCGGTCCCGGCCCTCCAGCCGGGAAGAAGCCCAGTTCCTGGCCCATCATGTGGCGGGATCTGGGGCTGGTGTCAGCCTGGATGAACTGGTCCAGGCCCCGGCCGTGCTCCTGGCCGGATTCGAGGCGGAAGATGAGGGCGGAATTGCCTTCCTGCGTTTGCGCGCCGCTGGGACGAAGGTTTACTCAATCGCGCCGTTCGCCTCGCGCGGCCTCAAGCGCCTAAAGGGAACCTTGTTGCCGTCTGCTCCCGCCGCCGAGGCACAGGTCTTGGCGTCCCTCGCTGAGGTTGCCGATGCCGCCGGGCCAGCGCTTGATGGCTCCACCAGCCCCGCTTTGGCTGAGGCCGCGACGGCCCTGGCTGGTGGCGTGATCGTGGTCGGCGAACGCCTCGCTTCATCGCCGGGCGCCTACAGCGCCGCCTTGGCGGCGGCG
>JAIRNM010000225.1 GCA_031258055.1 Bifidobacteriaceae bacterium | reverse complement strand
CATCATCTCGATCGAACAGCAAGCCAACCCCATCGTCACCGGCCAAAGCGAGCCAGCCCTGAGATGGTTGACCACCTTGGCCAGGGTTGTGAGGGCGAAACCTTCCGGTGCCCGTCCTTCGATGCCGTCAGCCATCGTCGCCTCCATCCCAGTCCAGACCGCCGCGACGCCATTCATAGATCAGTGGAACCGTGATCAGAGCCAGGAAAGCCATCATGGCGATGGCCGCGCCCAGGCCGAGGGCGGAGAAGTTGGAGGCCCAGGGATACAGGAAGACGACCTCAATGTCGAAGACGATGAAGCTCATGGCCACCAAATAGAACTTGACCGGAAAACGGCCGCCGTCACGCGGATGCGGGCTCGGATCAACACCACACTCGTACTCCTCAAGTTTGGCCTTGTTGTAGCGGTGCGGGCCGATCACCCAGCTCGCGGCCAGACCACCGAATCCCATGACGAGCGCTACGACTCCCATCACCAAGACGGGTATGAACGGGTTAGTCACTTCTTTCCTCCACCTTCCAGTGGCCAGCCGCCAGTCATGCGGCCGGCGCCATTCGGGCAAGAGCGGCGATGGTCTTATCAGCCCAATCACCGCCGCGCGGTTCATAAAGGTCGCTCAAGAGCTTCATGACCAGTTTCATCAACGTCGGACGGGCCAAACCGTACCGCGTACAGACCCGCATCACTGCGGGATGCTCAATCAGTTTCACAAATACCCGGCCTAACGAGAAATAACCGCCCAGTGATTCTTTCATCGATTCCGCGTAAGTCCTAAGCGCCGCTTCCCGGTTCTCCCCCGCCGGGCGGGCTAACCCCTGGGCTATGGCGGCGGCGGCGAAACGCCCCGATTGCATGGCATAAGCAATCCCCTCGCCGTCGAACGGTGAAACCATGCCTCCGGCATCACCAACCAGGACCAATCCGCGGGCGTAGAGCGGCTGGCGGTTGAAAGCCATCGGCAAGGCGGCGGAACGGGGCGGATCGATTGCATCTTCCTCGGAGAAACCCCAGAGCGGGCCGAGACTGGTGAGCCAGGTGCGCAACAGATTTCGGTAGTTGGTGCGGCTGGTTTTGGCGCTCGAGCTGACCGAGCCGACGCCAACGTTAACCACGGTCGCGCCGAGGCTCGCGTTTGATCCCGTCTCAGGGGCCGCTTCCGGGAAGACCCAGCCGTAGCCCGGCATCAGTTTGCCGTGGCCGGGTTCGCCGTCCCACAGCTCCAAATGGGACTCCATCCAGTCGAGTTGACCCGGACGGGTGGGCGGTCGGCTGAGCCTAAAGCGCTGGCGCACCGCTACGCCGACCGGACGGTTCGCCTTCTTCTGGCGTCCGATGGCAGTAGCCAGCCGGGCCGAAACGCCGTCCGCCGCCACCACGATAGGGGCTTTGAACACACGTTCGCCTTGGTCAGTGGCCGCGGTGACACCGATCACCCGGCCGGTTCGGTCATCCAGAAGGGGCCCCGTGACCGTGGTCGCCTGAAGCAGTTCGGCGCCGGCCGCTTGGGCATTTTGGGCCAGTCGTAGGTCGAACTGTTCGCGCGGCAGGGTCAGACCAAAGTCCGGGAACGATGCTAGCTGAGGCCAAGGCAGTTCTAACTGGTGACCACCACCGAAGACCCTCAGCCCGCGGTTCCGCCTCCAACCCTCCTCGGCCGGGAAACCGATCCCCAGGTAGATCAGTTCTTTCACGGCTCGGGGCGTCAGTCCGTCGCCGCAGGCTTTGGCTCTAGGAAAAGCCGATTTCTCCAGGAGTAACGTCTCAAGGCCGGCGCCCGCGAGATATGCGGCCGCAGTGGAACCAGCCGGTCCGGCACCGACGACGATCACACGGGATTCGCCACCTGAGCGTGGAGCCACCGGGCAGCCTTTCGGACTAGTAGACATGTTTTGACCTGGGATATAGAGATTCTACATAAGTCAGCCGATAGCTTGGTGCGCGTGTGGGGCTTAGCACGCTATCGCAATTACGAAACAATAATGTCGCTTTAATATGTGCTGACCAGTTAGGGCGGCTTATTAATGGCTGGCAGAATCGGTGTTTGGCTTTTGTCTTGGCGCTCCTATCGCCCGGCAGATTAGCGAGCAGCACTGTGCAAGGCGACAATGCCGCCCATCATATTGCTGTGTGTGGCACTGGCCCAGCCAGCTTGTTCCAGTTGGCGCTCAAGTTCTTGTTGATCGGCCCAAGCCCAGATCGAATCGGCCAAGTACCCGTAGGCGGGTGAATTACTCGCCACCAACTTGGCCAACGCTGGCATGACCCGGGACAAATACCAGCGGTAGAGCGCCCGGTAGGGCCGCCAGACGGGGCGCGAGAACTCACAGATGACCAACTTGCCGCCGGGTTTGGTGACCCGGCGTAGTTCAGTCAACGCTTTCGGCACGTCCTGGACATTGCGCAGTCCGAATGAAACCGTCACTTTGTCGAAGGTTTCGTCGGCGAACGGCAGACGAGTGCCATCGCCGCCGATCAGCGATAGCTGGCCGACACGCCCGCCAACCCGCTGGCGCCCCTGGCGCAACATGCCTTCCGAGAAATCACAGGCCACGACTGACGCGTCCCGCTTGGCCAGGGCAATCGATGAACTACATGTTCCCGCCGCTAGGTCAAGGATGCGTTCGCCCGGCGCCGGCCGTATGACCTTGAGGGTACGGCGGCGCCACCAGCCGATCAAACCGACGGTCATGACGGCATCGGCGAAGTCATAGTTCGGTGCCACCGTGTCGAACATAGCGGCAACTGTCCTGGGTTCTTTGGCGAGGTCAGCAGTTGTCACGCCTGCCATAATCCCACCTCGAATTGGCTGTTGCGATGGCCACCAGTCCCGACTCTCAAATTCACGACCGCTTTCGGGCGTTAAGCTAGTGCGGCGATGCTCCCCAACCTCACCTTCACAACTGCCGCCGCCGACCTGCCGCCAAGGCTCGCCGATGTTCTTGGCATTTTGGATGGCCGCGCTGGCACCGGCGGGGCGCAAAGGCGGCAAGCAAGCACTGCCGAGCGGTCGGGGAGAGTGTTCCCCGGCCCGGCCCCCAACGGGATCGACGGGACCGAACCGTTGGTTTGGTTGCGGCGGGGTGAGGGCTTCATCGGCTTGGGAGAGGCCGCCCGACTGGAGGCAACCGGGCCGAGGCGTTTCCAGGTGGCCGAGGATTGGTGGCGCGCCGTCGTCAGCCGCGGCCGGATCGTCGGACCGGCCGAACAGCCCGGCATGGGCCCCTTAGCCTTCGGTGCTTTCGCCTTTTCGTCCACCTCAAGCGCGCCGTCCGTTCTGGTGATACCGCGCTTGGTGGTCGCCCGCTACCGAGGGCGCCAGTGGATCACGACGGCGTCCAACGCCGACGAGCCGCCCGCTCCTCTTCCAACCTGGGTGGCCGATGCCGTCCCTCCCCGCCCGCCGCCCTTAGCCCAGCTACCCGCATTACACGAGCAGCCTGGGCCGGTCGCCGCCGCCGAGTGGCCGGCGGTGGTTCGCCGCGCCATAGCCCTAATTGAGGCGGGAAACCTGGAAAAGGTGGTTTTGGCCCGGTCGGTGCTTGGCGTGTCTGGGAACGGTCCGATCGACCCGCGCCCAGTTCTGCGTTTCTTAGCCGACCGTTACCGAGACACCTGGACTTTCAGCGTCGATGGGCTAATCGGCGCCACCCCAGAGTTGCTGGTCCGCTCCAGCCGCGGCCTGGTCACCTCCCGGGTTCTGGCCGGGACCATCCAGCGCTCCGGTTCCGATGAAGCCAACCTGGCGCGGGCCGCCGCCCTCGCTCGCTCCTCGAAGGACCTCGAAGAACACGAGTTCGCGGTCGCGTCGGTGGTCGCGGCCTTGGAACCATTCGTCGAGGAGTTGTCTGTGCCGGAAGTCCCTTCGGTGCTGCATTTGCCGAACGTTATGCACCTGGCGACAGAAGTAGTGGGGGAATTGAAACGAGCCGGTTCCGGCCGCCTACCGGGTGCGCTTTCCCTGGCTGGGGCGTTACATCCGAGCGCGGCGGTTTGCGGCACTCCGGTGGGAGCCGCCGCCGACGTCATCGGGCAACTGGAAGGCCACGATCGCGGGCGCTACTCCGGGCCGGTCGGCTGGATCGACGCCAACGGCGCCGGCGAATGGGGGATTGCCCTGCGCTGCGCCCAACTCAGCCC
>JAIRNM010000222.1 GCA_031258055.1 Bifidobacteriaceae bacterium | reverse complement strand
GATCGCAGTCTTGCCGGTGCCACGGTCACCAATAATCAACTGGCGCTGGCCACGCCCAATCGGGATCAGTGAATCAATCGCTTTCAGACCGGTTTGGAGCGGCTGGTGGACCGAGCGCCGCTGCATCACCGTGGGTGCCTGCAACTCCAGCGCGCGCCTTTGGTGCGTTTCGATTTCGCCCAGACCGTCGAGCGGCACGCCGAGCGGGTCAACCACCCGTCCCAAATAAGCGTCGCCGACCGGCACGGACAGCACCTCACCGGTCCGCCGCACCTCTTGGCCCTCTTCAATGCCGGCGAATTCGCCCAGCACAATCACGCCGATCTCCCGAACATCAAGGTTTTGGGCGATGCCGAGTGTCCCGTCCGCGAACCGTAGGAGCTCATTGCCCATCACCCCAGGCAGCCCTTCCACCTGCGCTATCCCGTCACCGGCCATGGTGACGCGGCCGATTTCTTCGGCCGGGGCCGGCGCGGCCTGATAGGACTCGACGAATTCGTCCAGAGCCAAGCGAATGGCTTCGGGGCGAATGCTCAGATCAGTCATGTTTTCTTCCTCACTAGGTCCTCAATTTAGGTCAGGCGGCCAGGTCGCGCCTCAACTGGGTGAATCGGGTGAACAACGAGCCGTCGACCACTTCGTCGCCCACGCGCAGACGCACACCGCCGATCACTGATCGGTCAATCGACACGTTCAACTGGATGTCGCGGCCATATTCAGCCGCCAGTAGTTTGGTCAAGCTGTCGGCCTGCTTGCGGCTGAGCGGGGCGGCGCTGGTCGCCTCCACGACCAGCCTTTGACGCCGGGCGGCCACCAACGAACCGATGTAGCTCAAGGCGTAGCGGATGCCGCGGCCGCGCGGATGGCGGACCACCCGTTCCAGCAGGTACAGCGTTTCGGGGCGGACCGCCTGGGCGAAAACCTGATCGATCAGCTTAGCTTTCGCCGCTGGTTCGGCCACCACATCACCGAGGGCGGTCCTGAGATCGCGGTTGTTCCGAAGGACGGCATCGACCTCGAAAAGCTCCGCTTCCACCGCCGCCAAGACCTGCTTGGCTTGGGCGTCCGCCAAGTTGGCGTCGAAGGCGAGTTCCTCCAGCACGTCAGCTAGATCGCCATCCTTGGACCAGCGCAGGGCCGCTATCTTGGCCGCCAGAGCGACCGCGGGCCGGAAATGACCGGCCATCGCTTGTGCGACCAGCCGCTCTTTGGCGGCTGCTTCCCGGTTCGGGTTGGTCAGCGCCCGGGCTAGGGCTTTGTCCTCATCCAAGGCGTCAGCCAAGGCGAATAGCTCATCACCGAAGGTTTGAGCGCTGCCTTGGTTGGCGGCTAAGGCGCGGTCCAACTCGCCCCTGGCCTTGGCCAGTGATCCGGCGCTGCCGCCCAGCAAAGCTATCGTCGCTGGCCCTGAGGGCGAGGCTGCCATCAGGCTCCCTTCCCGGCCGTGGTCTGGCTTTCAAGGTCCGCCAAGAAACGGTCTATCACGCGGCTGGCGAGGGCCGAATCCTTGAGCGATTCGCCGACAATCTTTTCCGCCAGGTCGGTGGCGAGCGTGCCCAGGTCTTGCCGGAGCGAAACCTCAGCCGAACGCCGTTCGGAGTCAATCTGGCGCTGGGCGCTTTCTTGAATGCGTCTGGCCTCTTCGCCGGCCTTGGTCTTCGCTTCGGCGAGGATGGCGGCGGCATCGGCCCGGGCATCTTCCCTGACCTTGGCGGCTTCCACCCTGGCGGCTTCTTTCTCGCCCTCCAGGCCGGCGCGAATGGCAGCGATCTCAGCTTCGGCTTCTTCCGCCCGCTTGATGCCGCCCTCAATCGCCAGGGCCCGCTTGTCTAGGACTTCCAGGTAGCGCGGCACGCCGTACTTGGCTACTGCTAGAGCAGTAATGGCCAAGCAGATCAGGGAGATTATGACCTCATCCCAGGGCGGGACGAACAGGCCTATCCCTTCCGGTGCGGATGCGAGCCACATGGTCAGTTCCAGATGAAGCCGACAACCAGGCCGAACAGCGCAAGCGCCTCAGCCAAGCCGGCGCCCACGAACATGGTGCCCATCAGCGAGCCGCGCAGTTCGGGCTGGCGGGCGATCGCCTCTTGGGTCTTGCCGACCAAGATGCCGACACCAATGCCGGGGCCGATGGCGGCCAGGCCGTAGCCGATCGTGTTGAGGTTGCCGCTAATGGCTGCTAGTAGGTCCACAGTTGGTTCCTTTCGGTGGGTGATGGTCGATCCGCGCCCGGGCGTCCCGACTTGGTCACATCAGTGCTCTTCCTTAGCGAGCCCAATGTAAACGGATGTGAGTAAAGCGAAGATGTAAGCCTGCAAGCAGGCCACGAAGATTTCGAACAGCACGAAGACGAGTGAGGCGGCCGAGGTCAGAATCCCAACCGTCTTGACCAGGCCAGAGGCTTGCAGAAACAAGTAGCTGGTCATCATGAAGAAGGCCGTCAGCAAGAAGTGCCCAGCAATCATATTGGCCATGAGCCGGACGCAGAGCGTAACTGGGCGCAAGATGAAGGTGGACAGCAGCTCAATCGGTGTGAGCAGCGCGTACATGATCTTCGGGGCGCCCTTCGGGAAGAGCGCGTCAGCGAAATAATGACCAGCGCCATGAGCCCGGATGCCTTGGGCGACAAAGGCGATCCAAGCGCAAACGGCCAAGATCATTGGCACCGCCACCAGCGCGTTCGATGAGACGTTGAGGAATGGAATGACGCCGGTCAGGTTCAAAGCCAAGACCGAGAAGAAGATCCAGGCGATGAATGGCAGGTAGCGGCGGGCCATCGCTGGCGGCATGGCTGTCTCGGCGATCTGATGGTGGACAAACCCGACTGCCAACTCGAAGGTCGACTGGCCCCGGCCCGGCACCATCCGGGTGCGCCTGGCACCCAAATACACCAGCAGGACCACAGCTCCGATGGCGATCAGCCGCACCAAATCCAGGCGGTTGAACTCGAACCAGGTTCCGATCCGCCAGAACGGCTCCGGATAGAGTTCATCGATTGAGGGCATGTGCATTCCGGTGCCTTCGCCGCCGCCTGGCTCGGCTGCTAGCACGCCTGAGATGGAGGACAAGTCCATGACTCCTAGAAGGGGTCTCCACAACCGCGCCATCGCCGCGCGCCTGTGGCCTGCCGAGGCAGGGAGTTGGTTGGTGGGCCGCCACCAAACTTATCACAGGCGGGACCAATGGCCGTTTCAAATCGCGGGGCGCCCCGAGCTGTCTAAACCGCCGGGGCGGACTGCCCGTCAGGCCGAACCGAGCGTATTTGCCCAGTTCAGCGCTTTGCGGTCGCGGGGTCAGGGCGGTCCGGCGCCGGGCCGGCAAACCCGTCCTTAACTGGGCTTATTGCTGGTTTCGGGTGGGACTCGCGCACTCCAGACCACCCGTCCCTCTAGGACTAAGGACCCAATAATGCCCGCCAGGATGGTGAGTCCTAAGGCCGGCCGGTTGATGAAGGTGGCCTGATTGAGGGCCAGCATCACCACAAACAAGATGATCAACTTGCCGAACCAGGTGACCATCAAGTTGCGGGCCTTAGCCTCTGGTGTGGGCGAAAGATGCATCGTCAGGGCCGAGGCGCCGAAGAAGAGGCCGACAATGGCGGCCCCCAGCAAAGCTCCGGCCAGGCCCTTGCCCCCCGCCGCCAGATAGCCGATCAAACCGCCGCCGACGGCCAGTGAGAGGGCCAGCAGCGCCAGTTGCAGGCCGACTCGCCCATAGTTGATGCCCTCACTCTTCGGTTTGCGCCCCCCGCCGTCCTTCCCAGCCGCTTTCGCGGTTGGCTCCGACCCGGCGCTGTCACTTGCGGCTTTGTCGGGGCTGGGTTCATCCGGTCGATTCATCGTGGTCCTCCTTGCGCTGGTCGATCATAGTTGACGCCTTCCCTTTAGCCGCCTGGCCTTTTCGCCGATGCCGCGGGACGCAAGGCACCACCGTCAGCGCCAAGGCCACGACCGTCCCGACCGCCAAGAAAGCCAGCACTTGGCGCGCCCGGAAGACGGCCAGTCCGGCGGCACCGAAAGCCAGCACAGCGGTCCAGACGTACATGATGGCGACCGCTCGGCGCTGGGTGTGCCCCAGCCGAAGCAGCCGGTGATGCAGGTGCATGCGGTCGGCTTTGAAAGGCGATTGGCCCGCCCGCATCCGCCGGGTTACCGCCATCAGCATGTCCAGCAAAGGCAGGGCTAGGACCGCGAAAGGCAACATAATCGGCAAGAAGGCACCGAAGGCTTGACGTTGCGTGACCTCAGTAGCGCCCGGGTCGATTTGACCGGTCACAGCGATGGTGGCGGCCGCGAAGACCAGCCCTAACAACATTGAGCCCGAATCTCCCATGAAGATTCGGGCCGGGTTGAGGTTGTAGGGCAGGAAGCCGACACAAGCTCCGACCGTCAAAGCCAGGATCAACGCCGCCAACGTGGCGTAGTTCTGCCCCCCGGATTGGCGCGCCAGGAGATACGAATAGCCGAAGAAGGCGGCGCAACCGATCGCCACCATGCCAGCGGCCAGTCCATCCAAGCCGTCGACGAAATTGATCGCGTTGATGGCTGCGACCACCACAATGATGGTGGCGATCAAACTCAGCCGCGATGACACTATGGTGACGCCGGCCACCGGAAAAGTAATGAGCTGGACTCCTTCGAGCGCCAGGATGCCGGCGGCCAGGATTTGCCCGGCCAGTTTGGTCAGCCAGTTCAGCTCGAACCAGTCGTCTAAGGCGCCCAAAGCGCAGACGAACGCCGCCGCTGGCAACACCGCCCAAGGCGAGGGCCATTCCGAGAACACCGGCGCCAAGAAGTTCACTTGCGAGGCGACGGCCAGTCCCACCGCTATCCCCACCAGCATCGCTAGTCCGCCCAGGCGCGGGGTGGGCACTGTGTGGATGTCCCGCGCCCGCACCGGCGTGACGGCCTTCGTGGCTAAGGCCAAACGCCGCACCAGTGGCACCATTAGCGCCGTCACAACGGCGGCAATGGTAGCCAG
>JAIRNM010000208.1 GCA_031258055.1 Bifidobacteriaceae bacterium | reverse complement strand
CGTCGCCAGACTATTCGTCCGCCATGGTGAGCGCATAGCGGCAACGGGGCTGGACTATCCCGCCCATGAAGTCAACTTTGAACAGTCAATTGTCGCCCCTGCGGCCTTGGTTCTACTGGAATTGCACCACCTGACGGGCCAAGCCCGCTGGTTGGACGCGGCTCTGCCGCACGTGGAGTTGCTCGACCGGTTCGAGGGTTGCCAGCCGGAATACCACCTCAACGGTGTGGCCATCCGGCATTGGGACGGCTACTGGTTCGGCAAGGACGAACTCTGGGGCGACACCTTCCCGCACTACTGGAGCACGCTGAACGCGTTGGCCTGGGGCCTGATGGCTCACGCCACCGGCGATCCGGCCTGGCAGCGGCGGGCCACCACAACGATGCGCGCTAACCTAACCCAATTCGGCACCGACGGTACGGCTACCGCTGCGTTCGTCTACCCCATGACGGTCAACGGTCGCGAAGCGCACCGACCAGACCCGTACGCCAACGACCAGGACTGGACGTTGGTTTTTCACCACGACTTGCGCGAGTGGGCGGCTCCCAGCTACTTCTGACTCGCTTGCCAAGTCAACGCCTTGGCGCGACGCTAGGTGACGGGGGCGGGCAGGGCCAGCGGTTCGGGGCGGTCGATTGGGTCTGGTGCCAGCTGGGCAGAAGCGGCCAATAGCAGTTTGATCCGGTTGAGTTGGTTGACCGGGGAGGCGCCCGGGTCGTATTCAATCGTGACAATGTTGACGCCGGGATGGCGCCGCATGATCTCGCGGAACATGCCTTTGCCGGTCACATGGTTGGGCAGGCAGGCGAACGGTTGGGCACAGATGACGGACTTGACGCCAGATTCGATCAGTTCGAGGATTTCCGCTGTGAGGAGCCAGCCTTCACCCGCTTGGTTGCCGAGCGAACAGATTTCGCCTGCCGCCTGAGCCATCGCAGCCATCTCTCCGGGCGCCGGGTAGTCGGTCTTAGACCTGGTCAGCGCCTTGCGGGCAGGGTCGCGGTAGCGTTCGAGCAGCCAACGCAGGAAGAGTTTGAGCCGCAGCGTCTTGCGCCCAATCCCGAGCGTTTGGTAATTCCATTTAGCCGTGTACATGCCATTCAGGACAAACTCCATCAGCCCCGGCAGTCGCGCCTCGAACCCTTCCGCTTCCACCACGTCCACGACGTGGTTATTCGCGTCGGGGTGGAACTTCACCAGGATTTCGCCGACGATGCCGACCACGGGCCTGCGTTCCACCTCCCGCTTCGGCAGGGCGTCGAATTCGCGGACGATCCGCCGGACCAGGCGGCCATGGCCGGTCAGGCGGCCTGACACCAGGCGGCGAGCGGCCTGGTCGAGGCGGCGATAAAGCTCCATCGTTGAACCCGCCACGGCCTCATAAGGGCGGGTCCTGAGCACGCAGGCTTCTAAGACGTCGCCTAGCACGATCGCTTGCATAGCGCGGTGCATTAGTCCAAGTGAAAGCTTGAATCCGGGGTTGCGTTCAAGGCCTTGGGTAGAGACCGCGATCACCGGAATGGCGGGGTAACCGGCCTCGGCCAGGGCCTTGCGCAACAGTCCGACATAGTTAGTGGCTCGGCACATGCCGCCCGTTTGGGTGATGACAACCGAAGTGGCGTCCGGGTCAGCCCGGCCGGAGGTGAACTCAGCCACTAACTGGCCCACAACCATGATGGCGGGATAACAGGAATCGTTGTTGACATGTTTGAGGCCGGTTTCGACATCTTCCGGGCTGACGGTCCGCAAGACCTTGACGTTGTAGCCACAGCCGCCGAAGGCGGCCTCTAGCAGCGAGAAATGAACCGGCGACATTTGCGGCGCGATGATGGTATGGCGCTTCTTCATCGCTTTGGTGAACAGCTCGCGTTTGATCGCGTAGGGTTCCATCGGCGCGGCCGGTCGGCCGGGCGCGCTCGGAGCGGGTGAACCGGTCGACGCGGCGGCCCTAATCAGCGGGCTCGACGCGGTCGAATCCCTTGGGTCGGTCGGCGCGCCCGATCTGCCGAGCGTAGGCGCCCCCTGTGCGGCCGCAGCCGAACAATTGGCGGCGGTAAGAACATCCGAACCGGCTCCGTCGGCACCGGCCACTGCCGCGCCGGGGGGAGCCGCGCTTGCAGCGGCGGCGCGGGCTTGGGCGGCGGCGGCCAGCGAGCGCAAGCGGATGCGGGCAGCGCCCAGGTTGGAGACCTCGTCTATTTTCAGCAGTGTGTGGACACGCCCCGCCGACCTGAGGATTTCCTGGACCTGGTCAGAAGTTATCGCATCCAACCCGCAACCGAATGAGTTCAACTGAACCAGTTCCAGGTCAACCCTGGGTCGCACCGCGTCCGCCGCCTGGTAGAGCCGCGAGTGGTAAGCCCACTGGTCGCGGGCTCGCAGCGGGCGTTCAACGGTGCCGAGCGAACAAATCGAGTCTTCGGTCAGCACGGCCATCCCCAAGGAGGTGACTAGTTCCGGAATGCCATGGTGGATTTCCGGGTCGACGTGATACGGCCGCCCGGCCAGGACAATGCCCCTAGTGCCGGTGCGCTCCATGAACTCCAGGGCCTGGCGACCGGCTGCTTCGATGTCAGCCGTGAAGGCGTCCTGTTCGGCGTATCCAGCCGTCACCGCTGCTTGGGCTTCTTCCAGGGTGACGCCCCAATCAGCGAGCTCCTCGACCAAGCGAGAAACGAGCAGTTCGGGCTCAGCCAGGTTGAAAAACGGGTTGACCAAGCGGACGCCGCCGTCCCTGAGTGATTCGACGTTATTGGCGATCACCTGCGGATAGGAAGTCACTACCGGACAATTGAAATGGTTGTCGGCGCCTTCGACTAACTCGCGTTCATAAGAGACCGAGGGATAGAAAATGGTCTTGATGCCACGCGCAATCAATTGCTCAATATGGCCATGGACTAGTTTAGCCGGATAGCAGATGTTCTCCGAAGCGATCGAGTCCATACCGGCAACGAACAGTTCATGGTTTGAGCGCCCAGATAACACCACTCGGAAACCGAGCTTCGTCAATAGAGTAAACCAGAACGGATAGTTCTCGTACATATTCAAGGCCCGCGGAATACCGATCGAACCACGGTGGGCCGCTTTCTCGGTTAGACGGCGGTAAGCGAACAGGCGCTTGTACTTGAAATCAAATAGGTTGGGCAGATCAGATTTCGCCCGGTTGCGGTCCCCGGCCCGTTCGCAGCGGTTTCCCGACACATGCTGGGAACCGTCCGGGAACACCGAAATAGTGCACTTGCAATGGTTCTGGCAAAGTCGGCAAGTCTCAGTGTGGGTAGACACATCAAGGGAACGCAATGCCAGCGGCGGCAGCAGTGAAGACGGTGCTCCCGGCCTAAAACGGGAACGCGCTATCAAAGCCGCACCGAAGGCACCCATCAAGCCAGCGATGTTCGGCCTAACTACCTCCAAACCGGTCAGCAGCTCGAAGGCGCGCAGGACGGCATCGGACAAGAAAGTGCCGCCTTGGACCACGACACGTTCGCCCAGCTGGCTGGGATCGCGCAGCTTTATGACTTTATATAGAGCGTTGCGGATAACCGAATAGCTGAGCCCGGCGGCGATATCCCCAACCGAGGCGCCGTCTTTCTGAGCGGCTTTGACCGACGAATTCATGAAAACGGTGCAACGCGATCCGAGATCAACCGGCGCGAAAGAAGCCAGAGCGGCCTGGCAGAAAGCCTCAACGTCTAGAGACATGGTTTGGGCGAAGGTTTGCAGGAAGCTACCGCACCCAGAAGAGCAAGCCTCATTGACCCGTATCTCATCAATCGAGCCGTCCACAATGCGGAGGTATTTCATGTCCTGGCCGCCAATGTCGATAACCGAGGTGACGCCGGGTTGAAGGAACTCCGCCGCCCGGTAATGGGCCATGGTCTCAACTTCGCCGTCATCGACATGCAGGGCCGTCCGAACCAGTGATTCGCCGTACCCAGTCACACAAGAACGGACAATGATGGCCCGGCCCGGCAGCGCGCGGCGGGCCTGGGTGACGATCTCCGCTGCCGCCCCCACAATCGAGCCCTGGTTGGGCGCGTAATGGGTGTGGCAGATGCGCCCCTCCGAGTCGATGACAACCGCTTTGATAGTCGTAGAGCCCGCGTCTATGCCCAGGAAACAGGCGCCAGACGCGGCAGTGGCGGGAATCAGCTCGACCTGAGCGGCGCCATGCCGGGACTCGAATTCGGCGCGTTCGTCCCCGTCCGCGAACAGGGGCCTAAGGCGCCCCGCCGCGCCTGGGCTTTGTTCATGAATCTGGTGTGCGCGCCGCGAGAGTTCCTCCAAGCTGACGGGGACGGCATCGGCCGCTAGAAAAGCCGCCCCGAGCGCGACCGCCAACTGACTTTGGGGCGGGCAGACGAGCGTGGCGCCAGCCTCCTTCAAAGCGCGGGCGAAGGCTTCGCGCAACTGGGGCAAGAAATGAAAGGGGCCGCCCAGCAGCACCACACGGCCGCGCACCGGCCTCCCGCAGGCCAAGCCCGCGATTGTCTGCGTGGCGACGGCCTGAAAGATCGACGCGGCCAGGTCTTCATGACGGGCTCCGTCGTTCAACAGGGGTTGGAGATCAGTCTTCGCGAAAACCCCGCAACGCGAGGCGATCGGGTAAAGCGTTTCGTAACCAGCGGCGAGCGCGTCGAGCCCAGCCGCGTCTGTCCCCAACAGGGTTGCCATCTGGTCGATGAAAGCACCGGTCCCGCCCGCGCAGGTGCCGTTCATCCGCTGTTCGACAACCGGTTTGAGGTACGTGATCTTGGCGTCCTCGCCGCCCAGTTCAATGATCACATCCGCCGCCGGGTCAAGCCGCCGGATCGCCGCCGTCTCGGCGATGACCTCCTGCGCGAACGGGACAGCCAGCGCTTCGGCTACCCCTAGGCCGCCGGAGCCCGTCACCGTGACGCGGGCCTGGCGACCAGGGAAGCTTTGCCCGATCCCGCCCACCAGCTTTGACAGTTCAATCCTCACGTCCGCGTTGTGGCGGCGGTAGTCCTCGAACAGCACCCGCTGGCCGTCCCACAGCACCGCTTTGACCGTGGTCGAGCCGATGTCGATGCCGAGCGAGAGGTCTTCGCCCCAGCTTTCGGTCGGCCTAGTCATCGCTATTCCCAATTCGCTTCACTGCTGTTCGCGGCGAAGTCTTGACCGTTCGCCCGCCGATTGGCGAAACGAACGGGAGCAGCGAACCGGTGGGCGGGACCGGACCAGATGG
>JAIRNM010000169.1 GCA_031258055.1 Bifidobacteriaceae bacterium | reverse complement strand
CGCCGGGGCTCGCCCTTCAACGGGGCCAATGTCCGCCGGCTCTACGCCGCGGGAATCATCACCATGTGGGGCGGGGTGGCTGATCTGGCGGTCAGCGGGGTGGGGCCGTTGGCCGCGTCGGCCAGCCCGTCCTTGGACGGCCTGGTGTATCCCTCGACCCTGCTGCAATTCGGCTTCGTCGGGGTGGGCACAGTCTTCATAGTCGTGGCCGATGTCTTCCGGCGCGGATTGATCCTGCAGCGGGAAACCGAGGGCCTGGTGTGAGGCGGCCACCGGGCGCGGCCGCCGCCGACCGGCCCCATCCCGGCCCGGATCACGACCCTGATCGCGGCACCGATCGCGGCACCGATCGCGGCACCGATCGGCCTTCCGGCGCCATCGTCGTGCGCCTGGGCGAGCTTCTGGCCGAACGCGGCCTGACCCTGACCGCGCTGGCCGAGAGCGTGGACATAACCCTGGCCAACCTGTCGATCCTCAAGAACGGGCACGCGCGGGCCATCCGCTTCTCCACCCTGACGGCAATCTGCCAGGCCCTGGACTGCCAACCCGGCGACCTGCTGCGCTGGCAGCGCCCGGACTGAGCGGCATCGGCGCTGGGACCATGCTGGCGTTCTTTCGCCTGCCTGGGGGCGGCGTCGGCACGGTGTCGCGACGGCGGTCTTTGGCGGACGCCGTGACGAGTTCCAGGTGCTCTTGGCAAAGTACGTGGCAACGAATCCGAGGCTCTTCGGCTCAGTCGCACGCGGAACCGCGCACCAGGGCAGTGACATAGACATCCTCGTCGATATGGATCCCGCTGACGGGAACATCCTCATGCGGGCGTCCGGTCTGATGGAAGAGACGCGCTGCCTGTTCGGCCGAAACGACATCGACATCTTCCCCTCCCAGCTACTCAAGCAATCCGTTTCCCAGTCCGCGCTCGCCAAGCCACGCTGCGCAGTCTGAACACGGTCAAACCGCCCCAGTGATCGGGGCGACCAGATCGCGACGACCAGATCGCTGGGGAGGTTCTGGCCGAGAGCGATCCGGAAGGTCGCGCCGCCAACCGCATCTCATACGCAAGCGCCTCGGGGGACTTCGGCCAGGGGCATCGTCCCGATGTGGGAGCGGTGGACAAACGGCTGCGCGGCTCAAGCTGCGCGCGCAGCGTCGATACGGCCGCGGCCAACCCCGGAGCGCAGACCCTCAACCGTCCGCCAACCCGCCAGTCAAAGCCCTTCAGCGCTGACCGCCACCCGGTGGTGATCCGATTCCCACCGCGCGCGGTAGTCGTTCAGGCTCAGGATGTTCGCGCCACCCGCATAGTCAGGATCGGCGTTCTGGACGCCATCATCCTGCCATCCGCAAAGCTGGCAGATCTCATAGATGCTGCCGGCGGGCAGCGTTGAGAATCCGCAGCAAGCGCATCTCTTATTGTCTCGGTCCATAAAGATCCTTCTGTCGTTGCCAGTAACCAAGGGAAGTTGGCCGGTAAAAGGTCACCAACTCGCGGCTCGCCTTCCGTATCAGGAAGGTATTGGTCGAGTTCTCGTACAAGAAGACCAATCCGCTGCCCGAGGTGAAGGAGTCTATGCCGGCAGTGCCTTCCCGCAAGACTGCCGGAACTGTCATCAACGTGGCCTACGGCATCGAGACCGCGACCGCCCAGCTTGTCCTCTCGCCGGTGTTGTGAATGTGCCCATGATGGGCTCCGGGGCCTCCCGGGCCTACCGGCCACCTGGTCCACCCGTCAAGCCCGAACTAGCCGACTGGCGGCTAGGCGGTTGAGGGAGACGTTCTGTTCAGCAGCCTGAATCACGAGCAGGCGATGGGTCTCTGGCGGGACCCGGACGACAAACTTGCCCGAGTACTCGCGGTCGGCCAGCGCCTCGGGTGGGGTCTCGTGGTTGGCCCGCAGGTCGGCCACGGTTTCGGCGGCCAGGTCGCGGATACCGGCGAACGCCTCGGCCTGGTCCTCGGCGATCCACGACAGCGACGGCAATTCGGCTACCGTGCCAATGTAGGCCTCATCCTCTGGCGACCAGTGAACCCGATACGTGTAGTGCTCTGCGACAGCCATTATTCCTCCTCGCGTTCGTTGCCCTGGCCGATCTGGCCGGCCTGGCCGGTCGCCGCCTTAGCCTGGTCTTCCCCCAGCCGCTCTATGGCGGCCAAGACCTGTCGCACCTGGTAAGGCTTGGCCATGCCATGAAAGCCCTGGATGTTGTCGCGGGGATCGCCCGCCCATGGCGTGCGATAGACCTGGTGCGACCCGGAGGTCTTGCGCGGCTCGCCGAAGTACACTCGACACAACGCGACCAGATCCGCGAACCGCACCCCCTTGGGGTTGGCTCGCATCGCGTCAATCCGGTTCTTCGCCCGCGCCATCATCCTCCAATATCACTATTGATACTAGTCTGTCACGCCGCAAGTGTTTGCTCGCCCGCCCAGGCATCGGGCAGTTCAGCCGCCATGATGTGCGCCTGTCACCGAAGCGGCAGTGGCCGCACCCTCATGCCCATAGGCCCCAAGGACACCACCACCCCCTCGGCTAGGTCATCCGCCAAACTTGGAAGATTCGCCAGCAGAAGTTCCGCCTGCTGATGAGGCCTCAAATGGTCGCCCGAACGCAGCAACACCAGCGATGGCGCGACGTTCTGGCTCAGGGCAAGCATGGCGGCGAAATCGCTGTCCGCCGAGATGATCGTCCGGCCCTCCGTTACGGCGATGGCGCTCAACTCGGCATCGGACGCTCCGCCGAGACCACAGTCCAGCACATGCGCGGCGTCCACACCGGCATCTGAAAGCAGGCGAGCGACCAACGGCGAGAGGTTCTCGTCGACCAGGAACCTCATGCGGCCACAAAGGGACGCTCTTGCGGCATGGCCCCCGCCGCGAACGCCAACGCCGCGTACACGTCATCGCGCGTCAGGGACGGGTAATCGCTGAGCAGCTCGTCAACCGTCGCCCCTGCCGCCAACTGCCCCAAAATGGCGGAAACCGTGATCCGCGTGCCGCGCACCACCGGCGCCCCCGCCATCACAGCGGCATTGGCTGTAATCCGGCCCATCGTCATCGTCCAATGCTACGGCAGATCGCCGACGGTGCCCGCGATCCGACGGCCACCAGCCGGGAACCGTTGGGCGTTCCGGGCCTTTTCATGCGAACTCAGACGCTTCGCAGTCAGGGGCAGCCGACCCTTCGGCAGCGAGCCCGCCCCGGTAGGCCAGCGTCAACAGAGCACAGTGGCGCGGACGTCGCGCCAGCCTGAAGGCGCGGCAGGCAGCCGAAGGCTCTTCGGAATGGCAGCTCATGACGCGAGCTACCAGGCCGACTTCCCGCTTCCCTCGCCACCCGCTGACGAGACGAGAGCTGCGTCCGGGAGGCTGATGCGCACGAACAAGCCAGAGCGTTCTGGCAAAGCCTGAAAAGTGGCCCACCTATTGTCCAAGTGAGCCAGTCGTGGGCGAAGCGAGGCAGAAACCTGGGCGCCGGCGGTCAAAGCCGCCTTCCAAGCGGACGGGTCCGCGACGCCTCATTCACGCTCTCAGGTGTACACCCTGGCCAAGCGGCTGAACTGGGCCAGGAACCGGGTGAACCACTGCGAACCGGTCATCTTCGGGTTTCCGCTCAAAGGCCAGATCACCGCCCAAGGCACCCGTTTGCGAACCACGCCGCACCAATTGCTCGATGACGCCCGGACGCTGTGCGGGTTTATGAACACCGAAGTGGCCGATTGGCTCGGAGACTGGCGGGATTTCGAGGATCTTCTGGCTCGCCCGCAGGTGGCTGTGGCTTTGCGGTACATCGACCGGCAACCGGGCATCGCCCTCCAGGGCCGGCGTTGAGTCCTATCAGCCGATCTGGGACGGTTGCGCCGAACCGTGGCATGACCGCAATTGTGCAAGCACCCTTCAACATGTGCCGAGCGCCCCAGGGGCGACCAATCCAAAACGATGAGTAAACGATGAGTCGGGACCTATAAAGTCAGGCACGGCTTCTGAGAAACCATGTCTGACCTGGGCATTTGAGCCACCTATCGGACTCGAACCGATGACCGTCCGCTTTGAGGACGGCCCTTTTCAACGGTTTGTGGAGGGTTGCCAACAATTGTCATCATTGCAGGTCAACTCCTGTTTTCATGTGCCGTCGGGCACCGCTGGCTGTCCTTCGTTGCCGCTCAATATGGAGGGTAAATGGAGAGTCGGCACCCGCGCTTCCGGGTTGCGGCCCGGTGGCGGACGCCATCCCGATCAGGGCGGTGGTTCCCACACAAGCGGGCGGAACGGCCACCCCGACCTGTAGCTGATCGCCAACCGGAAAGACCGTTGCTGAATTCAGCCCTCGCTTGGGGCCATTGAGACGCCGTCGGTCGTGTGTTCGAAGGCTGCGCGGACCAGGATAATTGACATCATCTCATCCACCATCTTGCCGATGCGGCGCACGTTGGTCAGCTTTCGGGCGTGGGCGCGCAGGAGGCTCCGCACGCCCTCCAGGGCGACCCTGGCTTGCTCGTCGGGTGTGAGCGCGTCGTAGCGCGCTTGGGTCAGGCGGTCGATGACGGCCATGACGGCGGCGGTCGTTAGCGCGTTGAACTCTATGACGGCGTCGAACCTCGAGTGAAGCGGGTCGCCCAGGTTGACACGAACGTCTTCTTCGGATCGATAGTTCGATGTGCAGATGATCACGGCCGGGCCGACCGTCACCTCGTAGTTCTTGTCTTCGAAGACGCCCTCGTCGAAAAGTTGGTAGAACGCGCCGTGGAAGACCTGATTGGCCTTGTCGAACTCGTCGAGGACGATGACGCTCGATTCCCGGTCGAGCAGGTCGTGCGCAAACGATGTCTCCGAATGGTGGCCGCCAAACAGGTATGAGGCGAACTTGTCGCTGTGGAACATTGAGAACTGCCTGCGCATGAGCGTGCCGCCGAGGACGCCGTTGACAAACTTGGCTGTCTCGGTCTTGCCCACACCGGACGGTCCACAGAACATCAGCACGACCGGTTTGCTCCGACCTTGCGCAGTCAACGGATAAAGGGCGGCAAGGAGTCGATCCAGCGCCCGTTCCTGGCCGACGATCCGGTCCTTGAATCCAGCACCGATTTGCCGTAACGCATCCAAGCTGATGTGGGGGTACCTGAAGGACTCCACGCGAACGTCCTCGAACGTCCTCGTCAATTGTCGATGGACGTGGGCGGGCGGGTTGTGCAGGACAATCTTCTTAGCCCCGATGCCTCGGACGAATCCAGCGAAATTGGAGATGACATGCTCGTTCAGGCTCGCATAATCGCTCGAAGCAGCCAATACACGGGAATGGCGGGGCTTGACGGCCTCGGCGGGGTCAGGCTCAGGCTGTCCGTCTTGGCGCGGGCCCGAGACAACGGTTACCCGCCTGCTCTGTGCGTCCTGTTCATGGGCGATCTCGAGAATGCCGTCGAACTCCTGGGACGACTTCTTCCCCAGAGCTGTCTTCAGTCCCGAAGCCGGCCCGTAGTAGATGACGACCTTGGGATCAGCCACGTGCGACTCCAGCGAGCACCACGTCGTAGACGCCCAACCGGTCATCCTTCGGCCCAGCGTCGTTCATGAGATCGTAGCCTGTGGGCAGTTCGCTGGAAGTCCCAGCTATCTCGTTCTTCATCACGAGTTGCGACTCAGCGGCGTGACCGACCAGGATCGCGTGTATAGCGAGGTCCATCTTCGGCAGGTCGGCCAGAACGTAGTTGTTTCTGAAAGCGGCGATGTTGAACCGCAGGATGCGCTTGTCTTCGCCATCGCTGCCAGTTCTCACAGCAAGGAGCTCGTAATAGCCCTTGGCCAGGGCTAGGGCTTCATCCAGGCGCGATAGATCGACGCCGACATCCTTCAAGTCGGCGATGATCATGTACGGGGTGTACATCTTCGTTGCCGTCATCGACTCCTCCGGAACAAATAGCCTGTACCCGCTGAGAACCTCAATCCGTGCGTCTCCGGCGGACTCGTCCAAGTAGTCGGTAAGGATGGTGTTGGAGATCGTGGTGGTCAGCAAGCTATGCCCGGCCCTCGACATGGCAGCGCTGCCGCCGACCTCGGCGTCGCCACCCAGGAACGGCAGCCATCTCAACCTGGCCGCCACCTTGGCCTCAGCCTTGCCCTGAAGTTCGGCTGCCCTTTCTTTCACGTCTTCGCTGGTCGACGTAGCCCGACCGCCAACTGCGATATCGAGGTAGTCCGAAGCAGACTGCTCGTCGAAATACACCACCTTGACGAGCTTCGCGCTGTCCGGGTGCATGTCACCGCTTGCCGCCACCCGGCTCACCTGCCTCTGGGGTCCGTCGATGCCTCCGCTTTGCGAGTGGCGGCCTTCGACGTTCGTGGGGGATCGTCACCACTTGATGCTATCGGCCCGGATCCTCGTTCTTCGTGAAGCTGGCGGCCGGTCGTTGACACTCGAAGCGGGGGAAAGTCGAGCGGCTGACTGTGCAGTATCGGCGTCGCTGAACGGTGCTGCGCAGATGGCGGTTGTCTATCTGCGCATGATGGCGTAGTCTGTGTTCGTGAGTAAAGCTCTGATGACACTGGACCCGGACCAAGTTGATCAAACACCCGCCGCTGCGGACGCACTGCCCAACTGGGCCGGCGACCTGCTGGGCCGTGTGCGCGCCGCAGCTGAGGCGGGCGAGACCGTCACCGTCACGTCCGACGTCCGGATGCTGACCCCAGCCCAGGTTGGGCGTCGCTTGGGTCTGTCTCGCTCCACCGTCACCCGCCGCGTCGCCAAGGGCGAGATCCACGCCGTCATGGTCGGCAACCGGCATCGCATCCCGTACCCCGAGTACCAGCGGATCTGGCGGGAACTCGCCCAGAGGATTGCTGCGGACTCCGCCGAGGACGTCGAGGCGGAACTGTTCGGGTGACGGCCGAGCCCTTCCTCGCGTTCTTGGACGCCAACGTCCTTGCCCGGCCGGTCACGCGGACTCTTCTGCTGCTCAGCGGGCCCCCAAGCGGGTTCGCGCCGGTTTGGAGCGCCACAGTCGAAGCGGAAGCCGACCGTCA
>JAIRNM010000147.1 GCA_031258055.1 Bifidobacteriaceae bacterium | reverse complement strand
TGCTTCCGGCAGGGGCTCGAAGTGGCGTTCGTCGCTGCCGGACTCCCCTCAGCCGTGAGCAACCTCCTCAACGACGAAGTGTTGACCTACCTGCGGCGGGCGCGCCGCTTCCCGCTGCGAGGCTTAGCACGCCATGAGGTGGGGAGGGCGATCCGCCAGCCCATCCTGGATGCAGGCCGGTCAATCGACGGCCCCGCGCTTGATCTTGCCATTGAGACAGTCAAGGGATACCCGTTCTTGGTCCAAATGGTCGGAGCCGAATTATGGGAGGCGGATCCGCTCACCGCCGAAATCAATGTTGAGCAGGCCCGCCTGGCGGTGTCGCGGGCCGTGGCCAGCGCCGGCGAATTGCTGTTTACGCCGGTGCTCAAGGGGCTCAGCCCCGGCGAGGAACTTTTCCTCAAAGCGATGGCAGCACTCGGCGAAGACCCGGCTCCGGTCGGTGAGATCCAGCGGTCACTGGGCCAAAGCACAAGCCAGACCGCGCAGCTCAGACGCCGCCTGATTGCCGCCGAGGTGATCGAACCGGCTGGGCGCGGACGAGTGACCTTCGCCATCCCCGGCCTAGGAGCCCATCTCACAACGGGCTCCTAGCGAGGCTTCGCCTCTGCCCGACAGCGTTTTCTTGCCGCGTTTCCTTAGGTCAGCGCGTTGCGCTGCCCACGTCAACACGGTCGGAGGGCGTTGTGCAACACCCTCCTAGACGCCCACCTCCGCTCGCCGAGCGCGGCCTGAACGAACCGATTTCGCAGGCCCAGGACGCCGGTGAAGAACCCCCGGCGGTATGACTTATCGGGATATGGCGGCGGTCTTCGAGGTGGCGGATGAGGCGCGCCCGGTCGGCTTCCGCTGGGCCTGCCACTGTTCCGGGGGGCTACGCCGCTGTCGCGGCCAGTTAAAAGAATTCCATTAATTGGAGTCCGGCGGCCGCCTGTGAATAGCTCCGCGCCGGTCTTCGGGGCGAACCAGCACCCAACTGGCAGGCACCGCAACAAGTGTCCAAACGGCCCCATCAGGCATCCACAGGAACGGCTCCGTAATCCACAGCTAACCCCGGCTAATTCACACTTAGTCCACATGCTTTTCCCCATAGAAATGGCCTTTGACCAGCTATTACGCCTTGCCGGGAGGTGGCCAGCCGCCTTAGAATGGCTGAGCCGACGGACCGCCCCGCGTGGAGGCGTGTTCAGGGCCCTGGGGTAGGGATAGGCCGGTTGTACGCGGAGTGCTAGGCGGGAGGGTTGTTCTTGGGCGGTGCTCAAGAACGGCGCCGACGGGCGGAGCTGGAAGCGGGGCCAGGCCGCCTGCCAAACCAGAGTTCTAGAGCCGCTTGCTTACGGTGTCAGAGGTCGGTTATAGCGTCGTTTAGCAAGCCCTTAGTAATGAATCGCGCCGTATTGGTCGGCCCGGCAGGAAGGCGGAAACCAGCTTGTCCGTGACTGAGTTCGACACAGTCCAGGCGTCACCAGCCCAGTTTGATCGGATCCCCCCCCAGGATATCCAGGCTGAGCAGTCCGCCCTTGGCGCCATGCTGCTGTCAAAAGACGCGATCGCGGACGTAGTGTCGGTGCTGCGGGCGGATGACTTCTACCGCCCTCAGCACGAGATGATCTTCAACGCCATCACGGACATCTATTCGCGTGGCGAACCAGTCGACGCGGTGACGGTGGCAGCCGAGTTGACCAGGCGCGGAGAAATGGGACGGATCGGCGGCGCCCAGGGCTTGGCCTCGTTGATGGCAATGGTGCCAACAGCCGCTAACGCCGGTTACTACGCGCAGATCGTGCGGGACAGGGCGGTGCTGCGCCGATTGGTGGATGCTGGCACTAGAATCACCCAGCTCGGTTACTCAAACGACGGACAAGCGATCGATGAAGTGGTGAACTCCGCTCAAGCGGAGGTCTACGCCGTAACCGAACGCGGCGCGGCTGAGGACTACCTCCATATCAAAGACATCATTGGACCGGTTGTCCACGAAATCGAGACTATGTCCGCCTCGCCGGACCATGTGACCGGGATCCCGACTGGTTTCCATGACCTTGACGCCTTGACTGGTGGCTTGCATGGCGGCCAGATGGTGATCGTGGCCGCGCGGCCAGGCAAAGGCAAGTCCACCCTGGGGCTTGACTTCGCCCGGTCAGCCGCCGTCCACAATGGCCTGACATCGGTCATGTTCTCGCTTGAGATGTCACGCGAAGAGATCACCCAGCGGTTGCTCAGCGCTGAGTCAGGCGTGTGGCTCAAGCACCTGCGGTCAGGTTCTTTCTCCAAAGAATGGTGGCCGCGCATTTCGGAGCGAATCGGCCCGTTGAAGCAGGCGCCGCTCTTCATAGACGATTCGCCCAATATGTCTCTAATGGAGATAAGGGCCAAGTGTCGCCGCCTCAAACAGCGTCACGATCTGAAACTGGTCATAGTGGACTACCTGCAATTGATGAGTTCAGGCAAACGGGTTGAATCACGCCAGCAAGAAGTTTCGGAGTTTTCCCGGGCATTGAAGCTGATGGCCAAAGAATTGAACGTCCCGGTGGTGGCAATCTCCCAGTTGAACCGTTCCGCCGAGCAGCGCGAAAACAAGCGTCCTGAGTTGTCTGACCTGCGGGAATCCGGCTCCCTAGAACAAGACGCGGATGTCGTCATCCTGATCAGTCGGCAAGACACAAGAGAAGACGAAAAAGGCAAAGGCGAAGCGACTTTGATCCTGGCGAAGCACCGCAACGGCCCGACTGGTGAGGTCGGTGTGGTCTTCCAAGGTCATTTGGCCCGTTTCTCCAACATGGCCGAAGGCTTCTAAGAAGCCCCACGAGATCTTTTCCCTAGGATATGCTCCGGAAAACCTTGCGCGGCTAGAGCCCGCCAGGCAAAAGCCAGTGTGCTCGTCAACGTTCCGGGCACCGCGTGAACCTAGCGCCCGGATTCACCCTCCGGTGGGCAGGTTGAGGTAATGGGCCAAGAAGCGCATAGAGTCATCGAAGACGTCCTCAATGTAGCCCTCGGCGTGGCGTGAGCCCTCCAGCAGGACGGTTCGCACCGGCACGCCAGCCTTCATCAAGGCCGTCGCAGCGATTTGGATCTCTTCTGGCGGGACCAGTTCAGACATCGAATTGGCCAGGAACATGGGACCTG
>JAIRNM010000106.1 GCA_031258055.1 Bifidobacteriaceae bacterium | reverse complement strand
CCATAGATTCGGAGTTGTTCGCCGCCCATTTTGGCCGCGACCGGGATCATCCAGCGCCGGTGATTGAAGTGTCCGGGCGGACTTACCCGGTCGAGATCCGTTACCGCCCCCTCGGCCAGGAGGGCGTGCCGGAGGACCAGCCGACCGCTATCGCGGCAGCGGTCAGGGAGTTGCTCCGCCAAGGTGACGGCGACATTCTGGTGTTCTGCTCGGGCGAACGTGAAATCCGCGATGCCGCCGACACCCTGGTCGCTGATCTCGGAGCGCGGCTGGTCAGCGGCAAGTCGGCGGCGCCGGGCAAGATGCCAGACAAAGCGCCGCGCCCGCCGCTAGAAATCCTGCCGCTCTATTCCCGGCTCAGCGCCGCTGACCAGCACCGAGTTTTTGAGAGCCACTCAGCCCGGCGGGTTGTGCTTGCCACCAACGTGGCTGAAACCTCGCTCACAGTTCCAGGCATCCACTACGTGATAGATCCGGGGACGGCAAGAATCTCGCGCTATTCGAAAGCGACCAAGGTTCAGCGCCTCCCGATTGAGCCGGTTTCGCAAGCCAGCGCCAACCAGCGGGCGGGGCGCTGCGGACGCATCGCCGCTGGGGTGTGTATCAGGCTTTACTCCGAGGAAGACTTCGAGAGCCGCCCGCCCTTCACCGAGCCGGAGATTCTGCGGACGTCACTGGCGGCGGTGATCCTGCAGATGCTGGCCGTCGGTGTGGTTGATTCAGCGGCCGATGTCGCTCGCTTCCCCTTCGTTCAGCCGCCGGACACGCGCGCGGTCACTGATGGCGTGCGGGTGCTAGAGGAACTGGGTGCCATCCAGACCGCTGGCGCCGACAGACGAAAAGGCGCGCGGGGTGGCCAGCGCGGTCAGCCCAGGAAAAACGGTCCGAAGCCAGATGACCGCGGAGGAAACGGAGGCAACCGGGGCGGTGGAAGCAACGGGGACAGCGGAGCTGAAAGCACGGACCCTGGTGGGTGCACGCAACTAACGCCAATCGGACGCGAACTCGCCCGCATTCCACTAGATCCCCGCTTGGCGCGCATGATCGTGGAAGCGTCCAAGCTAGGCGTGGAGCGCGAAGTGACCATAATTGCGGCCGCTTTGTCTATCCAAGACCCGCGCGAACGCCCACTTGAATTCCAAGCCCAGGCGGACCAGTCGCACGCCCGTTTCAATGATCCGGGGAGTGATTTTCTGAGCTTCTTGAACCTTTGGGAATACTTGCGCAGCGCCAGAAAGGCTGGTTCATCATCCGCTTTCCGCCGCCTGGTCAGGCGCGAATACCTTAACTACTTGCGCATCCGTGAATGGCAGGATCTGGTCAAAGAACTCGGTCGGGCTGTCCGAGCCAGCCCCGGACCAAGGCAGGAAAACAACAAGCGCCAGCGACGTACAAGATCAACCCGACCAATGCCAAGCGGTGCTGCGCCGACTTCCGTCGGCAACCAAGACGGCGATCAGAGACGGCTGGAGCCGGATCAGGCCCGGCTAGCGGCAGTGGGCAACCAAGAGGGCGGCCCGCGGGCGCTAGAGCCAGACCAGGCCTCGCTAACGGCGGCCGACAATCAAGGGCACGACCAGTGGCGGCTGGACTGGCCCGCCGAGCAGATCCACCGGGCGTTGCTGGCCGGACTGGTTTCGAGGATCGGAATGCGCCAGGTGACCAACCTCAAGGCGAAGGCCGGGCGGAATCGGGAAGAAGCGGCGGGCCGGGACAAAACCCGGCGCTCGAACCAATACCTGGGCGCCCGCGGGATCAGTTTTGCGATCTTTCCGGGTTCGGTCCTCAGAAATAAACCGCCCGCCTGGTTGATGGAGGCGGAACTGGTTGAGACTTCTCGCCTGTGGGCGCGCACGACCGCCGCCATAGACCCCGAATGGGTCGAACAAGCCGCCCCTCACCTGCTCAAACGCAGTTACGCTGAACCGCGCTGGTCAGCCAAGCGGGGCGCCGCCATCATCAATGAGAAGGTCTTGGTCTACGGCCTGCCGGTAGTGACGGCACGACCGGTCGCACTGGAGCGGATCGACCGCGCGGCGGCGCGAGAACTGTTCATCCGCCACGCTCTGGTCGAAGGCGATTGGCGCACTGACCACGAGTTCTATGCCCGCAAC
This sequence comes from Bifidobacteriaceae bacterium, assembly GCA_031258055.1. Lineage (GTDB taxonomy): Bacteria > Actinomycetota > Actinomycetes > Actinomycetales > WQXJ01 > JAIRTF01. The sequence continues at coordinate 1,985 of JAIRNM010000106.1, read as the reverse complement.
CGGGAATTGATTGACCAAGCGGAGGCCTTGGCGGCCCGCAGCCGCTTAGCGAGCCCGGTAATAGACGACGAAGACTTGTTCGACTTTTACGATCAGCGTTTGCCGACAGATGTGACCTCGACCCGGCGCTTCGACGCCTGGTGGAAGAAGGTCCGCCCACGTGAACCGGACCGTCTGACCTTGACGCCGCGCCATTTGGCCGAAGAAGTCCGGGACGCCAGCGCTGATTTCCCCGAACAGTGGGTTCAGGGCGACATCAGCCTGCCGCTCAGTTACGAATACGCGCCTGGCAGCGACCAGGACGGCGTGACCGTCCATATACCGGTTGCCACCGCCCGGCGCCTGGCCCCGGAAGGATTCGATTGGCAGGTCCCGGGGCTGCGCGGCAATCTGATCGCAGCACTCATCCGAACACTGCCCAAGGGCTTACGGGCGGAGTTACTGCCAGCCCAGGCGACGGCCGCGCAAGCCCTCCAGGCGTTGGGGCCGCCCAGTGATTGGCGCGGCAGTGACGGACGCCCGCAGCCCCTGACGGAGGCATTAGCCCACGTCTTCAAGGCGTTGCGCGGCGTTTACGTTGCCGCCGAGGCCTGGAACCCAGCCGCCATCCCCGACTTCCTCAAGATCACCTTCCAGGTCGAAGACCCCAAGGGACGCACTATGGCCCAGGGCCACGACTTGGCCACGGTGGTCGCGCAGGCGACCGCGGACGTTCCCGCCGCCATCGAACGAGTCGCCGCCGCTTCTCAGGTGCCCGATGCCGACCAATCACCCGCCCTCTCCCAGTCCTGCCAAGTCACCACCTCCGAGTTGGCTGGGCCACCCAAGTCCGCACCTGCCACCAACACCAGCCACCGACCCGAGCCCGTTCCTCCCCAACGGGACCTCTCGCGGCGCAACGAAATCCGCGAAGAGTTGCTGGCGGCGCTGGCGCTTGGTTCAGGGCGGTTGACATCGCGCCTGCGACCGGAGCAGGCTCTGCCGCTGGCCGCCTCGCGCTATCCAGCGGTCGCGGACCTGACGCTTGACGTTCAGCGCGCCGTCATTGAGGCTGAGATGGGTCGGCGCGGACTCCCAGCCGACCAGAACGCCTACGACCAGCTAAGGGACGACCTGCGGGAAAGCTTGGAGGACACGGTTTACGGGGCGTTGGCGACGGCATCGGCCCTGGTTGCCAAAGCTAACCGAATCGAAGCCGAAGCTTCGCGCGTGACCGCACTGCCGGTCTTGAACTCAATTCTGGACATCAAGGGGCACCTGGCGCGGTTGATGGGCGCTGGCTTCATCAGCCGGGCCGGGACCGGACGCTTCAAAGACCTTGAGCGTTACCTCAAAGCGGAGGAGTACCGGCTCGAGCGTTTGGGAGTGAGCCGGGCCAGGGAGGACCGGGGACTAGCGGAGCTGGAGGAACTAGCGCAGGCGGTCCGAGCAGCCGCCGCGGCCGGGACGCCAGCACCAGTCTTAGAGCAGGTCGAATGGATGATTGAGGAGTTGCGAGTGTCCCTGTTCGCCCGGCCGCTGGGCACCGCCTATCCAGTCAGCGCCAAGCGCGTCCGGGCAGCCCTGCGGCCCCCGCCTTGATCATGCTGCGAAACGCACCAGCGTCATCCCGCGAATACACGATTCGAGCGATTCAGGCGAGGCACCCAACCCGCTTACCCCCATAGTGCCTGCGCCGAGTCGCAGGATTTCGGGAAACAAGGCGGCGCCGCGCACGGTCATCCTGGCATGCGACCCTCTATGAGGGTATGCGTTCTGCATGCGGCGCCGTCATAATGCAATCATGACAACGATCACGATTCGGAACGTCCCAGATGAGGTGCGCAACGCTTTGGCGGCTAGATCGGCTGCGGCCGGGCAATCGATGCAGGAATACGTGCTTGCGGCGTTGACGCACATCGCCAGCCGAGTTGACCAACGGGAGGTCCTGGCTGAGATTCGCCAGCGTAGCCGCGCCTACCCGCCGATCAGCCGGGCGGCTATAG
>JAIRNM010000103.1 GCA_031258055.1 Bifidobacteriaceae bacterium | reverse complement strand
TCAACACCTTCGATCCGGTAAGTGCGGTCAGTTTCAAGGGTGATGATGGCGCCCATCTGCTGAAGGACCGCCACCAAGTCCAAGATTTCGGGTTCAATGGCGGCACCCCGCAACTCCGTGATGCCCTCGGCCAGGACGGCGGTCAACAAGAGCTGTTCGGTAGCGCCGACCGACGGGAACTCCAATTCCATCCGCATCCCCTGAAGCCGCTGCGGAGCGGACAGGCGGATGCCATCAGGTTCCTTTTCGACCAAAGCGCCGAAGCGGCGTAAAGCCTGCAAGTGGTAGTCGATCGGCCGACCGCCAATATTGCAACCGCCAAGATCAGGGATGAAGGCCTCGCCCAGCCGGTGCAACAGCGGGCCACAGAACAGAATCGGGATCCGTGAAGAACCAGCGTGGGTGATTATGTCAGCGCTCTTGGCGGCGCCAACACCAGACGGATTCATCACCACGGTGCCCGCCGCGACGTCGTGATCGACGGCCACACCATGGGCGCGCAGCAAGCCGCTGACTATCTCCACGTCCCGGATCATCGGGACGTTGCGCAAAGTGGACGGCCCTTCCCCTAAGAGCGCTGCCACCATCGCCTTAGAGACGAAATTCTTCGCCCCCCGAACCGTTATTTCGCCTCTCAGCGGGCGTCCGCCTTCTATGTCCAGAACGTCGCGCACGGTCCCCTAGCCTACGCCCGCGAGCCGCCGCCTAGAACCTGGCGGCGCTGGCTCCAGATCACCACGTCGACCGGTCCCAAGGGTCGACAAGACGCAAACCGGCGTCCTCGAAGTCTCGGCGGTTCCTGGTGGCGAGCGTGGCTTTGACGGTTCGGGTACAGGCGGCAATCTGCGCATCAATCACCGCCATGGGCTGCCCGGAGCGGCGGCGCGCGGCCATGATTTCACCGTAAACCTGTGCGGCCGCCGCGTCGAAGCTGATAATCCGGCTTTCCATCACTTTGAAGAACGCGTCGACGGCAGCGCGCAACTGGGTTTGGCGGCGCCCTTCGGGAAGCAGGGCGATGCCGTAGGCGATCTCCGCCCAGCTAGGCGAGGCCAACCAGAAGTCCCTCGGTGGCAGTGTTCCGACCCAATCGATTACCACCTGGTCGTTCGGGTGAGGCGTGGCCGACACCAGCACCGAGATCACGTTGGTGTCCAGCACTATCACCGGATCACCACGTCCCGCTGGGTTTCCCTGATCCGATCAGGCAGTTCGAGGCGGCCGTAACCGATCGCCTGACGCGCTTCCCGCATAGCCGCGACAATGCTCCCCGTTTCCGAAGACTCCTCGACGGATTCAAGAATTGAGCGAACCTCCGCCTCCATTGAACGACCGTTGGCGGCCGCGCGCCGCTGCAGGCGCCGCTTGGCGGCCTCGTCCAGATTTCTCACCGTGATCATGGCCATGGCGTCACGATAACAGTTGCATACATCGCATGCAACGTCCGTTTTGCGGCTCTTGGTCAGTGGCTTTGGTTGGGCGGAATCACTCGGCGCGGGCAGAAGCGACCGGCGCGTCGGGCAGGTGTTTGGCGGGCAGGGTGCGGGGCCGCCAGGCTTCACGCAGTGCTTCGAAAGCAGCGATTTCGTCTTCGTGGCGCAGCGTCAGGCCGATGTCGTCCAGGCCTTCCATCAGCCGCCAACGGGTATAACCGTCGATTTCGAAAGGCGCCACCAGGTCGCCGCAGCGGACCTGGGTTTGGACCAGATCGACGGTCACATCTAGACCTGGCTCAGCTTCCAGCAGTTTCCAGAGCTGCTCAACCGTGTCGTGCTCGACCTGACCGGCGACTAATCCCTGTTTGCCCGCGTTGCCCCGGAAAATATCAGCGAAACGGGGCGACAAAACAGCCCTGAAGCCGTAGTCCCGCAACGCCCAAACGGCGTGCTCACGGCTCGACCCGGTGCCGAAGTCGGGGCCAGCCACCAGGACTGAGCCAGATTCGTAGGCCGGGCGATTGAGCACAAATTCCGGATCGCTGCGCCAAGCCGAGAACAAAGCGTCCTCAAAGCCGCTCTTGGTGATGCGTTTGAGGTAGACCGCCGGGATGATCTGGTCAGTGTCGACGTTCGAGCGCCGCAGGGGCACGCCCACTCCCGTGTGGATGGTGAACTTCTCCATGTCTTTACTCCTAGAGAATCTACAGAATCTACAGAGATCAAATTGCGGGTGGCCCTGGGTGTCAGAGGTCAAGGGGCGAGCTGAGGGTGCCGCGGATAGCGGTCGCCGCCGCCACCAAGGGACTGACCAGATGGGTCCGGCCGCCCCGGCCTTGGCGTCCCTCGAAGTTCCGGTTCGAGGTCGAGGCGGAGCGTTCACCCGGCGCGAGCTGATCCGGGTTCATGCCTAGACACATTGAGCAACCGGCGTTGCGCCACTGCGCCCCGAACTGCTTGAAGACCTGGTCCAGGCCCTCCTTTTCCGCTTGTATGCGGACCCGGGCCGAGCCGGGCACCACCAGCATTCGTACGCCCTCGGCTTTGCGGCGGCCGTTGACAATAGCGGCGGCTGCCCGCAGGTCCTCGATCCGGCCGTTGGTGCATGAGCCCAAGAAGACAGTGTCGACTTTGACTGATTTCAGCGGCATGCCGGGCGCCAAGTCCATGTACTCCAGCGCTTTGGTGATAGCCAAGCGTTCTTCGTCGCTCGGCGCCTCCCCCGGGTCAGGCACCGAAGCGCTCAGCGGCAGGCCCTGGCCGGGGTTGGTACCCCAGGTCACAAACGGTTCCAGAGTGTCAGCGTCGATGTCGACGGAAGCGTCGAAGACGGCATCGGCGTCCGTCTTCAGAGTGCGCCAATAGGCCACGGCGCTGTCCCAATCGGGTCCGGCCGGTGCGTGCGGGCGACCCTTCAGGTAGGCCAACGTGGTCTCATCCGGGGCCACCAGGCCGGCCCGGGCGCCCGCCTCAATCGACATATTGCAGACCGTCATGCGGCCCTCCATCGACAGGCTCTCAATCGCAGAGCCCCGGTATTCCAGCACGTAACCCTGGCCGCCGCCAGTGCCGATCTGGGCAATCACAGCCAAGATGATGTCTTTGGCGGTGACGGATTCGCGCAAGCGGCCGCGCACATTGATGGCCATCGTCTTGAAGGGCTTGAGCGGCAAGGTCTGGGTGGCCAGGACATGTTCCACTTCGCTGGTGCCAATACCGAAGGCGAGCGCCCCGAACGCGCCGTGAGTTGAGGTGTGCGAATCGCCGCACACCACAGTCAGTCCCGGCATAGTCAAGCCCAACTGCGGCCCGACGACGTGGACTATGCCCTGATCAGCGTCACCTAAAGAGTGCAGGCGCAGGCCAAATTCACGGGCGTTATTGCGCAGCGTATCTATCTGCAAGCGCGAAGTCGGATCAGCGATCGGCAAGTCAATATTGACGGTCGGAGTGTTGTGGTCCTCGGTGGCGATGGTCAGATCAGGTCGCCGCGGCCGCCGTCCAG
>JAIRNM010000102.1 GCA_031258055.1 Bifidobacteriaceae bacterium | reverse complement strand
TGTTCGTCATTTCGTGGGCTTTCATCCCGTTCCACTCGCTGCTATACCAGGCCGGAGTCCGCCAGATACCGACTGTGCTGTACGAAGCGGCGCGGGTGGACGGGGCCGGGCCGTTCCGCCAGTTCGTGGCCATCACCTTGCCCCAACTCAAGTACACAATAGCCACGTCATCCATATTGATGCTGGTGGGAGCGCTGACTTACTTCGACCTGTTCTTCGTGATGACGCAGGGCGGCCCGGTGATCGCCACGCGAATACTGCCACTGGATATGTACCTGACCGGCTTTAGGTCTTTCGAGATGGGCAAAGCCTCCGCTATCGCCGTGATTCTGATTGTGGTTGGGCTCAGCCTGTCGCTTGGTCTCAGTCGCCTGACCGGGGCATCCCGGATGGAGAGCCAGCAGGAGGGGCTGTGATGGCACGCCCGCATAAGCTGGAGCGACCCAATGTGATGGGGGCCGCTTTCGCGTGGCTGTGGTTGGCGATCATAGTGCTCCCGATCTATTACATGGTGATAACCAGTTTTGGGACACAGGGCGACTATTACGCGTCGAATCCATTTCTCCCGCCCGCGGATCCGACTGTGGCGGCCTATCGCACCGTATTGGAGAACGATTTCCTCCGGTACCTCGGGAATTCCCTGGTGGTGACCGGCGGGGCGGTTGGTCTGCTTTTGATAGTGTGCACGGCGGCCTCGTACTTTGTTGTCCGGAGCCGCAGTTGGGCCTCACGGCGCTTCTTACAGCTTGTCCTACTCGGACTGGCAATACCGGCCCAGGCCACAATAGTCCCGTTGTACTGGATGATTACCAAGATGGGGCTATACGATCATTTGATCGCGCTGGTCCTCCCGGCTGCCGCCTTCGAGGTTCCGATCACAGTGCTCATCTTGACGAATTTCATGCGCGACATCCCCAAAGAGTTGTTCGAGTCGATGACAGTGGACGGCGCCGGAGACATGAAGATTCTGATGCGGCTGGTCCTGCCTTTGGCCAAGCCAGCGGTTATTACAGTCGGGATCTACGACGCGCTGCAGGTTTGGAACGGGTTCCTATTCCCCTTGGTCTTGACGGGTCGGCCCCAAGTCAGAGTATTGCCTTACTCGTTGTTTGAATTCCAAGCCAGCCACGGAATTGACACGCCCGCTGTGTTAGCGTCCGTGGTGTTATCGGCTTTGCCGATTCTTGCGGCTTATATTGTTGGGCGCCGTTACCTGGTGGCGGGCCTAACGGCGGGGTTCGGAAAATAGGCGGATTGGAAGGCGTGATCCCATGAGCGTGCTACACGTAGCGGTGTCTGGAGCGGACAAGGCGGCCGGGACGGCATCGTCCCCGTTTAGAACTATAGGCCGGGCCGCGGCGGTGGCGGTGCCGGGCGATACGGTCCTGGTTCACGGAGGCGTCTACCGAGAGTGGGTGAAGCCCGCCCACGCCGGTCTGAGCGATACGCGCCGCATCACCTACCGGGCGGCACCAGGGCAGCGGGTGGTGATCAAGGGGTCGGAAGTCGTAAGCACCTGGGTCCCAGAAGGCCGCGGCGTTTGGCGGGCGGAACTAGACAATTCCCTATTCGGCGAGTTCAACCCGTTCGCCACGACGATCGATGGCGATTGGATGGTGTTCGCCACTAAAGGCGAACCGCGAAAACACTTGGGCGAGGTCTACTTGGACGGCGTCAGCTTCTTCGAGGTGACAAGCCGTGAAGCGCTGGACCGCCCAGCACCTAGCCGCACGCGGGATGAATGGACCGGCCAACCGGTGCCGCTTGACCCCTGGCGGGCGCAGCGCCGCTGGTACGCCAGTGTGGATGGCGCCGCTACTACGGTTTGGGCCGACTTCGGCGAAGCGGATCCAAATGCCGCCCTGGTTGAGGTCAACGTTCGCCGCTCCGTCTTCTACCCGGCTGAGCACGGAATTGACTTCATCACGGTAAGCGGCTTTGAGATGGCCCAAGCCGCTTCGCCGTATTGTCCCCCGACAGCGGATCAACCCGGCCTGGTGGGTCCTAACTGGGCGAAAGGTTGGATAATCGAAGACAATACAATCCACGACGCGAAATGCTCAGCTGTCTCCATCGGCAAAGAGGCTTCCACCGGTGACAATTGGTTCACCAAGCGTCTCGACAAGCCCGGATATCAGTATCAGTTAGAAGCGGTCTTCGCCGCCCGGCATATCGGCTGGTCGCGCGAGCGCATTGGTTCGCATATCATCCGCCGGAACACGATCTTCAACTGCGGGCAGAACGCTATAGTCGGCCACCTGGGAGGAGTGTTCTCAAGGATCGAGGACAACCACATTTACAACATTGGCAATAAGCATGAATGGTACGGATACGAAATTGCCGGTATTAAACTCCACGCCGCCATAGACGTGGAAATCCGCCACAACCTGATTCACGATTGTTCGCTTGGCACCTGGCTCGATTGGCAGGCTCAGGGCACACGCTTGACTGGCAACGTCTATTACCACAATAACCGCGATGTTTTCATCGAGGTTAGCCACGGTCCTTACCTGGCCGACCACAACGTGTTTGCCTCGTCGGCCGCGTTGGAGCTACAAAGCCAAGGCGGAGCGTTTGTCCACAATCTAATCGTCGGCACGGTCAGGGTGGACCAGGTCTTGGACCGCGCCACTCCCTACCATCTGCCTCATTCGACTGAGGTGGCGGGGGTGGCCGTGGTTTACGGCGGCGACGACCGATTTGTTGGGAACATCTTCGTAGGCGGCGGGGAAGACGTGTCGGCTTTCGACTATGCCTACAGCCAGGAGGGGCTGGACCCGCCTGACAACGTCTTCTTCGGCACGGCCGGATACCGTGGCCATCCAGCCTCTTTCGAGGAGTATCTCGACTTGGTCGCCAGCCAGTTGCCGGGCGACGACCTGGCCGCGGTGAAAGGTGTAAAACAGCCGGTCTACCTGGCGGGCAACGTCTACTTGGCGGGCGCTCAGCCGAGTCACACGGAAGGCTCCCCGGCCCAGTGGGCAGCGGAAGGGCGCGCCGAGGTCGCGAAGGAAGAAGATGGCGTATACCTTGAGATCGACCTCCCAGAAGGGTTCGACCAGCACCGTCTGCCGCTGGTCACGACTGCGGCGCTGGCGCGGGTACGGTTGGTGGACGCCGATTACGAAAACCCTGATGGCTCGCCGTTGGCCCTGGACCGTGACCTAGTGGGCGCGGTTCGTGGGGGAGACTCGGCCGCTGGGCCTCTTGTGGCTCTAGGCGCCGGCCACAACCGCGTCCGGATTTGGCCGCTCGGTTAAGAAGTTGTTCCTACTTCCCGTACCGGCTACGGCGGGCCGGGCGCGGCGCCTGGGGGCTTGGCCGCGTCTGATTTTGGCCCAGTCGGCAATGGGTGAATCGGCGGCTGGGGTGAAGCCGTTCTTCAGACTGGCCTGACCGGTGGTGGTCGAGAGCCCGCGGCCCGTCAATCGCCGGTCAGTTGTCTGTCAGTTGTCTGTCAGTTCTCTGTGAGGACCTTGCCACGCATCTCGGGCAGTGCCCAGGCGGCTAGGGCAGCGACTGCGAAAAAGCCCGCGAAAAGCACAAACACCCAAGTGGTGCCGATGGCATTATGCAGCGGCAGGGTAGCCAGAGTGGTCACAATTGAGGCCAGCCGCCCGAACCCAGCCGCCCAACCAGCGCCGGTGCCGCGGAGCGAAGTCGGGTAAATCTCTGGCGTCACCGCGTACAAGGCACCCCAAGCGCCCAAGTTGAAGAAGCTGAGCGCCATCCCCGCGGCGATGATCGTGGCCGGGACGTCCGCCGCCGAGAAAACCGCCGCCGCCGCCGCTGAACCGATCAGGAACACCGTAAGAGTCAAGCGGCGTCCCAGCCGTTCGATCAGCCAAGCGGCGCAGGCGTAGCCCGGCAGTTGGGCCAGGGTGATGATGAGGGTGTAGCGCAGTGACGTGGTGACGGTCACGCCATCGGCCACCAACAGCGACGGCAGCCAGGTGAAGGCGCCGTAGTAGGCGAAGTTGACACAGAACCAAACGGCCCAGATCGCCACTGTGCGTTTGGCCAGGCCACGGCCGAACAGGGCCGACACTCTAGCTTGGACCGGCGCGAATTCGTCGCCCGCGCCGTCCGCGCCGTCCGCGCCGTTTAGCTGGTCACCCAGCGCGGTGGCCGATGCCGTCGGGTGGACCGGCCGCGTAGGGTCGAGTGGTGCCGTGTCGGCCCTGGTTGGCTGGTCCAAACTGACCGCGGCGGCGGCCTCGAAGGCGGCTACCGTCCGCTCGGCTTCATCGAAACGGCCCTTAGACTCCAAGAAGCGAACCGATTCGGGCAGCGCCCGGCGGACAAAGACAGCGTAAAGAGCTGGGATCGCGCCGATCGCTAGGGCCCAGCGCCAGCCGGTTTGGCCAAAGGCCCCGCTGGGCGAGGCGACGAAGTAGCCGACCAGCGCTGCCGCCGTCCAGCCGACTGCCCAGAACGCCTCCAGCCAGACGATCATCCGCCCCCGGATCCGCGGCGGCGAGAATTCGCTGACCAGGGTTGAGGCGACCGGAAGCTCCGCTCCCAGGCCCAAGCCGACCACGAAGCGCAGCCCGATCAGGGCGCCAACACCCCAGGCCAGGGCGCTGGCGCCGGTTGCCACCCCGTAAATCAGAAGAGTCAAGGCGAAGACTTGGCGCCGTCCCAAGCGGTCCGCGATCAGCCCGCCCAAAGAGGCGCCGATCGCCATGCCGGCGAATCCGGCCGAGGCGATCCACGACTTGTCGGTGGGGCTGACCTGCCAGCTTTCCGGTAACGCGACCAACACGAATGAGATTAACCCCACGTCCATCGCGTCCATCGCCCAGCCCAGACCGGAGCCCCAAAGAAGGCGCCCGTGCAAACGGGTAAAGCGGACGGAATCGAGGCGCTTTGAACGGGTGTGGCTGTCCCGGATCAGTGTCACTGGGCTAATCCTCTCGCTTGCGCGGTCATCGATTACGCATTATGGCCCACGGGTGTGGCCTGCTACAAACCGCCGCCGTCGCGGCAAGGAAAACGTCGATCTGCCAGGCAGAAGTGGTTATTCCTCGACATCTACCAGTAAATCCGGGCCGGCTGGCCCCGAATCACAGCGAATGGTTTGCTTCGGCGCGAGGTAAACGTCGATCTGCCAGGCAGAAGTGATTATTCCTCGACCCGGGCGGGTCGCGGTGTGTCACGCGGCGGCCTGGGGGGCTGATGATTAGCCTAGTTGAGTGGACTTTTATCGGCCTGTCAGCGCGGGATCCGCTCTGCCATGGAGTGAGGACAGGTGAGTCCCCGCAAGAAGCCATCGCGGTCAAATGGGCCGAAGACCGCCCGGACGGCGGTCAGCCCCGCCGCGGGTGGGGCCGATCCTCCCGCCGCGACCGGCAATCTAGCTGGACGGATGGCCAAGGGCGCCTGGATGGGGCTGGCGCACGGAGTTGGCGCTGGCGCCAGGCGCTTCGGGCGCGACGCGCGCGGGCTGCCCTCCGAACACCGCCGCGATGGCGCCGCCCTAGCGCTGATCTGCCTGGCTCTGGTGGTTGCCGCCCAGAGTTGGTTCCACCTGAGCGGGAAGGCTGGCTACGCCATCGAATGGGCCGTGGCCGGAAGTTTCGGAGTCTTAGGCAAAGCCTTGCCAGTGGTTCTGGTGTTCTTGGCCGTCAGGCTGATGCGCCACCCGGAGAAGGGTGAGGACAATGGCCGTATTTCGATCGGCTTTACGGCTTTGATCGTGGCGCTAGCGGCTATGATCCAGATTGGCCGGGGCTTACCCAGCCCACATGGCCAGTGGGATCAGATCAGAGCCGCTGGCGGCGCCGTTGGACTGATCGCGACACCGCTGGCGGCGCTGGTGACCAAGTGGGTCGCTTTCGCGGTCTTCTTGATCTTGGCTTTCTTCGGGATTCTGGTGCTGACCAAGACGCCGGTGGTGCGTATCCCCGCCCGTCTGCGTGAAGGTTGGGCGGCGCTCGGCCTTCGCCGCTCATCCGGACACGACGAAAGCCCCAATGTGCCGGGCGGATACGACCATGACGAGCCCTACCGCCAGCCGGTTGAACCCGGTCCGCCACGCTACCGACCAAGCAAACGCCCCACCCCGCTTGATGTCGCGCCGGACATCGGCGCGGCTGATTCAGCCGGTTTACCCGAGGACGGAGGCATAACTGACGTCCTGGGACAAGGCGAAGAGACGGCTGAATTGGGCGTTGACACGGACGGCATCGGCCACGGCGATGGGACTGACGTCGGCGCCGGGCCGAGGCGTCCGCGCAAACTGCCCCCGGGGGCCCAAGGCGAACTGACCGGTGACGTGCTATATCAGCTACCCGACCCGGGCTTGTTGGTCAGCGAACTGCCGAAACACGACCACGGCGAGGGCGCCGCCGCCATGATTGACGCCCTCACTATGGTGTTCCAACAGTTCTCAGTCGACGCCCAAGTAACCGGTTTCACCTGTGGTCCCACCGTCACCCGCTATGAAGTCGAACTGGGCTCGGGGGTCAAAGTCGAGCGGATCTATCAACTTCAACGGAACATCGAATACGCGGTCGCCAGTCCTGAGATCAGGATTCTTTCGCCCATTCCCGGCAAATCTGCCGTTGGGATTGAGATCGGCAACAAGAACCGGGAAACGGTGCCGCTAGGCGATGTCCTGGGCAGCGACAAAGCCAGGCGCAACACGCACCCGATGATGGTGGCGTTGGGCAAGGATGTCGGCGGTGACTATGTCGTGGCGAACCTGACGAAGATGCCGCATCTGCTGGTGGCGGGCGCGACCGGGTCGGGCAAGTCCTCGTTCGTCAACTCAATGGTGGTTTCGCTCTTGATGCGGGCCACGCCGGATCAGGTCAGGATGGTGCTGATCGACCCGAAACGGGTTGAATTGACCATCTACGCTGGGATTCCGCATCTCATCACGCCTATCATCACTGACCCGAAGAAGGCGGCAGAGGCCCTGGATTGGGTCGTCCGGGAGATGGACGCGCGCTACGACGACCTTGAGCGCCACGGCCTGAAACACATCAACGATTTCAACAAAGCCGTGCGCAACGGATCGATCAAAGCGCCACCGGACGCCAAACAGCCCCTGCGTCCGTATCCATACCTGCTGGTCGTAGTCGATGAGTTGGCGGACCTGATGATGGTCGCGCCGAGGGACGTTGAGGCGTCCGTCCAGCGGATCACCCAGCTAGCACGGGCGGCCGGGATCCACCTCGTCATAGCCACGCAGCGTCCCTCGGTCGATGTCGTCACCGGGGTCATCAAAGCGAATATTCCATCGCGTTTGGCCTTCGCCACGACTTCGCGGACTGATTCCCAGGTGGTGTTGGACCGGCCCGGCGCCGAAAAGCTGATCGGTCAAGGCGATGCTCTGTTCATGGCTTACGGCTCGGCCCGGCCGATGCGGATCCAGGGCGCTTGGGTCGGCGAATCAGAGATTCATGCGGTCGTTGACTACGTGAAATCCCAGGCCGAAGCGGAATACCGGGCCGACGTCGCGGCTGAAGCGAAGCGTCAACGGGTACTTGAAGATGACATTGGCGACGACCTTGATCTGCTGCTTCAAGCCGCTGAACAGGTCATCACCACCCAGTTCGGCTCCACTTCAATGCTTCAGCGCAAGCTTCGGGTCGGTTTCGCCAAAGCCGGCCGGTTGATGGACTGGCTTGAGATCCGTCGCATAGTCGGGCCATCCCAGGGCTCCAAGGCACGCGAGGTTCTGGTGCCGCCGGAAGCCTTGGCCCAGACGCTGGAGTCGTTATCGGGCCGCGACCCGGTGACCGGCGAATCGGTCGGACTGCCTGAGCTGCCAGTCGATGACGCCGAGGATTTCGAGGACCCCGACTCGTTCAGCGATTGATCGTCCGGGGCGGCCGCGACGCCGCCGTGGGTGGCTCGTTGCTAGGCTAGGGGCGTGTCGAGCGACCCCGCGGCGCCGATGGCGTCCCCCAAACTGATGGCGCCAGCGCCGTCGACGGCGCTAGCGGCTGCTCCAGACCCTGTCCACTCCAGCGAAAACCCGGCGGCGCCGAACGGGCCTCCGGTCGTGAATGTCGCCAATGGCTTGACTGTCCTGCGGCTCGCCTTAGTTCCCGCTTTCATCGTGGTCCTGCTGCATGGGCACGGGATGCTGGCGCCCTGGCGGGCGGGGGCCGCCGCTATTTTCCTGTTAGCGGCGGTGACCGACCACTACGACGGGCATCTGGCCCGCCGTCGCGGCCTGATCACCAATTTCGGCAAACTGGCCGATCCGATCGCGGACAAGGCGCTAGTCGGGGCGGCCCTGATCTGCTTGTCTTACTTCGGCCAACTGTCATGGTGGGTCACAGGAATCATCCTGGGACGCGAAGTGGCTGTCACCGCGATCCGTTTCGCGGTCAAGAAGCACAAGGTAATAGCCGCGTCGTGGGCCGGGAAGGCGAAGACCGTCCTGCAGATCAGCGCCATTACCGGCTATCTCCTCTGTCCGCAAGTAATCGATTGGGACTGGCTCAGCACCGTTGTTCTGCTGACGATGGTTTTGGCGGTGGCCGCAACTGTCGCCACTGGCGTGGACTACGCCTTGACCGCCTGGAGCGTGGTCCGTGCGGAGAAGCCGACCACTCCCCGGGGGGCGGAAACCGCCGCCGACGGAGTTGTTGAACGGACTGTCGGGTCCCCGGTCGGCACCAAGGTCAATCCCGTCGCTTCGCCCTCCCAGGGTGAGGCGACCGCTGCTGTCGCCCCGGCGGTCGCTGGTAACGCGGGCGGCGCTGATGCCGCCGTTGCTAGACCGGTCCGTGCGGTCAGCAGCACCGTTAACGCCGCTGGAGCGGTGAATGAGGTTCCAGCCCAGCCCGCTAAACCAGCCCGTCCGCGGCCGCGCGTACCTTTCAAGCCAGTTCCTAGCGCCAGCGCCGCGAAGAAGACGATTGAGCCGTCTCCCGCCCCCGAACCCGGTACTACACCCGCACCCAAGTCGGCGGCGAAGCGCAAACCGGCGCGCGCCCCTAGGCCCGAACCGGCGGTCGCGTCCAAATCCGCACCCGCGCCTGCGCCCAGACCGGCGCCAAGTGCGATTCAGCCCTCTACGCCTGGGCCAGCGACTCCAGGGGCACCGCCGTTAGCGGCGCAGCCCGTGAGCGAGCCAAAGCGGAGTCCGGCGGCTCAGCCACCTCCGCCCTCAGAGGCCGTGAAGCCGACGCGCCCGGTGGAGGGTTGGCCGGACGCCGGTGCGAAGCCCGCGCGGCCGCCCGCCAAGCCAATACCAACGGCGCCGGGCGGCATTCGGACCCCTGAATGGACGCAGCTGCGGACCGTGCGGCAAGCCGAGGGAGCCGATCAAACGACGCAGCCGTCAGTGCCGAAAAGCCCGAGCTCACCTACCCCGGCGCCAATCCCTGCTCGCCGCGTTTCGACTGGTGGGAGCTTCGCTCCCACCACGCGGGCACGGTCAGAACCGGCTGTCCAACAGGTTCCTAGGCCAAGGCCGACCACGGCAGACACGGTAAGGTCTGCTGTTCCGACGGCATCGGCCGTGCCAAAGCTACCGACGCCGAACCGGTCGGGGGGCGCCGAGCAGACGGGACCGCCCGTTAGCACACTGGACGCCGCTCAAGCCGCGGCCGAAGCCCGGATGGCTGAAATCAAACGCCGGATAGGCTGGACCACGACCACGGGGGGCGCGGGAGAGGAGTAAAGATGTCGCCGTTTCGGAATATGGGTGGATTGGACAACGAGAAGCGGGCCATCGAACTGGTTCAGCTGCTCCGGGCGCATGGCTTGACCGTCGCTACCGCTGAATCGCTTACCGGCGGCTTAGTCAGTGCTGTGATCGTCGACGTGCCAGGGGCATCGGACGTGCTGCGGGGAGCGGTGGTGGCGTATGCGAACGAGATCAAGCGCGACGTCCTCGGGGTGGACGCGGAGTTACTGGCGGAGCGAGGCGCGATCAACGCTACGACGGCGGCCCAAATGGCGGTCGGCATCCGTAACCTGATGGGTTCAGACGTGGGGATTTCGACTACCGGTGTGGCCGGGCCGGACCCTGCCGATGGTGTGCAACCGGGCACCGCTTATGTGGCTTGTTCGTGGGCGCGCGACGACCCGGCCATTCGGGCATTGCGCCTGGAAGGCACGCGGGCGCAGGTCCGGACCCAGGTGGTGACTAGGGCGTTGGAGCTAGCGCATGCTACTATCCGGCAAACATCGGGAATATGAGCCGGGCGAGGAACGTTTACTCCAACGATGAGCACCAAATTGAATACGCGACCAACCAATCAACTGAACAATCGCCGGATGACACCCGTCAGGCTGGCGAGTCAAACGGCCAACCTGAAGCGGTACCGTTTAAGTGACAACTACGGACAGTCCGAGCCGGACAACGTCGAGAGGGGGGGTGCCAAGCCAATGGACCTATTACGAAGTGAACTCGGAAGCGTTTTGCGATCAAACCGCTTGCGTCAGCGACGCACTCTGCGCGACGTGTCGGCGGCGGCTAAAGTTTCCCTCGGCTACCTCAGCGAAGTCGAGCGCGGGCAAAAGGAAGCGAGTTCGGAGTTGCTGGCATCGATTTGTCAAGCCTTGGACACGCCTCTCTGGGTGACTTTGCGCGAGGTCTCTAATCGTTTGGCCGCGCATGAGGCGAACTGGGTGCCAGACACACCGGACGCGTTGTTTGAAGACGAATTGGCAGGCGTGCACTGACCGCCTGACCTGAACAGCTAGTTGGGCTGGCAGGTGGGACAGTAGAAGGCGGGGCGGTCAAGCGGGGCTGAGCCGACCCGCATCACTCTGATGGCGGTGGCGCAGCGGCGGCACGGTTGATGTTCGCGGCCGTGAACCAAGCTGGTCAGGCCCCGAGCGGTCAGGCCGGTAGCGGTGGGGGTACGGGCTTTGACTGAACGCCAAAGCAGTCGGCGAGCGTGATTCAGCAGGCCGGGCAGGTCTGGCACCTGGGCGGCCGCCCGGTCTGGCCGCACCCGCCAAGCGAAGAGCGATTCGGCCATATAAATGGTGCCGATACCTGCGACCACCGTTTGATCCAGTAAGACCGCGCCAATCCCGCGCGAGCCTTGGGAGGCGACGCGAGCAGCGGCACTGGGCGCGTCGAAGCCGTCCGCCATCACATCTGGTCCCAGCCGACCGGTCAGTCGTTCCAGGTCGCGGCTGCGCAGGAGGTCTGCCATACCCAGCTTTAGGCCGATCGCGACCCAGGCTTGATTGGCCAGCACGGCCCGGGCCGTCCAGTGGCCCGCTCTTGAACCTGGCGCGGGTTGGCCACCGACGGCTGGTTCGACTAGCCAAGCTCCATCCATCCGGAGATGAGAGCGGAAGGTGAAACCCGAGTCGAGCCGCATCAGAACGTGTTTGCCGTAGGCGGTGACTGTCTCTACAGTCTGTCCCGTCAGATCGACGGAGCCGAGTGAGGGCCAGCGGAACAGCGAATATGTCAGCTCTTGTCCGGCCAGGACTTGGGTTAGCCTAAGAGCAACCCGGCGCAGAATGTCTCCCTCCGGCATCAGCGACCCGTCCTCTTGACCAACCCTTGCGGGGTGACGGCGAATCCGGCCGCGGTCAGAGCCTGGGCGGCGGGGCTCAAGCGGGCCTGGGCGGTCAGGGAGTCCTCACCGTCCAGCCGGGCCACTTTGAGGGTCCCGGTCAAGCCGTCCGCGACCGCTTGGGCCAGCGCCCGGGCCGCCCGCTCCAAGCGCGAAGCGCTTCCGTCGCTGGGTCCGCCGCTGACCGGTTCGTCGGTCTGGAAAGACAAGGCGGTGCGCCCGCCGCGCTCCAGGTAGAACACCAGGTAGCCGTCGACTAGGACGACAATCGCACCGCCGGTCCGGCCGGGCCGGTGGCTGCCAGGATGGTCTGGCCAAGGCAGGGCGGCGCCGTAGGGATTGGCTGGATCAGTCGCCGCCAAC